>NZ_JBFUIB010000130.1:0-8903 GCF_056402095.1 Peribacillus sp. P4_C12 | reverse complement strand
GTACATAGTAGGTACACCAGGGAAAATGGTAGGCTGTTCACGCTTAATTGTTTCTAATACTTCCTCTATTTCAAACCGTGGCAGCATAATTGAATCACCCGCAATATACACCGATAAATTCATTGCAGACGTCATTCCAAACACATGAAAAAGTGGTATGACCGTCAACGTTCGTTCACAACCTATTTTTAGTTCATGCTTGAAGAACTCATAAGATTGAACTACGTTAGCCAGTATATTGCTGTGTGTCAACATTGCACCCTTCGATCGTCCCGTTGTGCCTCCTGTATACTGAAGTACGGCTATATCATTTCCCGGATCAATTGTTACTGGAGTAATGTTGCCATCGCCTGTTTTTATAAATTGGTCAAATGAAATATCAGGTTGGAAATCTGCATCAGATGGTTGGAGGCTGACTACAATAATATTTTTCACATTTACATTCTTCTGTACACTTTTCACTTTTGGATATAGTCCGTCTAACACCACAATTGTTTCGGCACCAGAGTCCTGTAAAATATGCTGCAACTCTCTTTCAACTAACATTGGATTGATTTGTGTAATAATGGCACCTGTAGTCAATGAGCCGTAGTAAGCTATGGCGTATTGCGGACAGTTAGGGAGCATTATTGCTACACGATCACCCTTTTGGACACTCTTTTGTTGAAGAGCTGAAGCGAAAGCTTGTGATGCAAAGAAAAGCTCCTGATAAGAAATCTTTCGACCATAAAAAGTAATTGCTGTATTGTTTGGATAGGACTGAAATGTGTTTTTAAGGATCTGCTGCATCGGAAACTCAGGAACTTTTATTTCCTTAGGTATTGAATCAGGATACATTGACAGCCACTTTTTTTCATTCATCATTACATACCCTCCAGCCATATTTAATTACTTTTCATTACATTGCATGCGAACCCCCATCAACAATTAAGATATTCCCGGTCACATAATCGGAGGCTTTCGAGGCTAGGAAAATCGCAGCCCCTTTTAAATCATCATCACTCCCTAACCTTTTAAGCGGAGTGGATTCCAAGATAGGATTTTTCCCTTTCTCAAGAACACCTCTGGTCATTTTTGTCGGAAAGAATCCAGGTGCTATCGCATTTACATTAATATTATGCTGGCCCCATTTAACGGCTAAATCCTTTGTTAAGGTAATTACCGCCCCTTTGCTCGTATTATAGCCGACTGTATCAAGGACCCTTGGATCCGTCCCGCCCAGTCCCGCGACAGAAGCAATGTTTATGATTTTTCCATAACCCTGTTCGATCATGATCCTACCTACAGTCTGACTCATGATGAAGGTTCCAGTCACATTGACATTCATTACCTTCTGCCAGGCTTCAAGGGGCATATCAACGGCAGGAGCTCCCCAGGATGCCCCGCTATTATTTACTAAAATATCTATAGATCCGAATGCTCTGTAAGCTACGTTCACTACTTCCTGTACATCTACCGGGTTGGTAATATCACATTTGATGGAAAGCGCCCTCACTCCCAGCTTCTCGATATGCGATGCAACTTCATCACATGCCTCCTTCTTTCTGGAACAAAGAACCACATTGGCCCCTGCTTCGGCAAAGCCTGTCGCTATTTGTTCTCCAAGCCCTCTTCCTCCACCTGTTATAATCGCTGTCTTTCCGGTTAAATCAAATAGGTCAGTCGCTTTCATATTTTCACCTCATGTTTTTGGTGTTTGCGAAGTTCAATTTTAGCGATTTGCGAACGGTGTACCTCATCCGGACCATCGGCAAGCCTCAATGTCCTGGCATTTGCCCAATGAGCCGCAAAAGGGAAATCATCAGATATACCTGCTGCGCCAAACCCTTGAATGGCACGATCCAGCACTTTTAATGCCATGTTAGGTGCAACCACTTTTATCATGGCAATTTCCGCCTTCGCTTCCTTGTTTCCTACAGTATCCATCATATAGGCAGCTTTTAAAGTCAAAAGCCTGGCTTGCTCAATTTCAATACGGGAATCTGCCACCCATTCCATAATCACACCTTGTCTCGCCAAAGGCTTTCCAAAAGCGACACGCTTTTGAATACGCTTACATAATTCTTCAAGCGCTCTTTCTGCAGCTCCGATAAGCCTCATACAGTGATGTATTCTTCCAGGTCCGAGCCTTCCTTGAGCAATAGCAAACCCTTTCCCTTCACCCAAAAGAATATTCTCGCTTGWGACCCTCACGTTTTCAAAAGTTATTTCAGCATGTCCATGAGGTGCATGATCATAACCGAAAACAGGAAGCATTCTCTCAATTTTGACTCCCGGTGTATCCAGCGGTACGAGAATCATAGATTGTTGTTCATGCTTAGAAGTGTCTGGATCGGTCTTACCCATAACAATAGCAATTTTACATCGTGGATCACCAGCTCCAGAAGACCACCATTTCCGACCGTTTATTACATATTCACTACCGCTTTTTTCAATTCGGCACTCAATATTGGTTGCATCAGAAGATGCCACTTCTGGCTCTGTCATTGAAAAGCATGAGCGGATTTCCCCAGCAAGCAACGGCTTCAACCAGCGCTCTTTATGTTCATCAGTACCATAACGAACCAGTACTTCCATATTCCCAGTGTCAGGCGCATTACAGTTAAAAATTTCGGGTCCTATCATCGATCTTCCCATAATTTCACAAAGCGGCGCATATTCAAGATTGGTTAAACCGGCTCCATAATTGCTTTCCGGTAAAAATAAATTCCAGAGTCCTTCTTCCTTTGCTTTTGCAGTTAATTCAGATAAAACCGGCGGTATTTCACTCCAGCGGCTATTCTGTTTTTCGAGCTGCTTATGATACACCGATTCATTTGGGTATACGTATTTCTCCATAAATTCTGTTAACTTCTTTTCCAGATTTTTTACTTTTTGTGTATGTTCAAAGTTCAAATTAATTCCTCCCTTTCAACTCACTAACCGGTTAGTATGTTAACTTTCTTTTTACAGCATACAACTTTTTTTCCTTTTTTTTCAATAATTAAATAAATTAATTTCCTGCTAATCCACTTCCTTGCTTCAGAACATCTATATCTCTTGGTTCAACTATCGGGAAGACACAAACGATTTTCGTACCTTTTTTTAGTTCGCTAGTAATGAATACTTTACCACCATGTTTCTCAATGATTTTAAAACATACTGAAAGTCCTAATCCTGTTCCCGTTGATTTCGTAGTGAAGAATGGTTCACCAACTTTTTGAAGAGAGTTTTCTGGAATCCCCTCCCCCTCATCCAAAATGCTTATATAAACTTCATTGTCTTTTTCATAGATATTCACAAAAATATTTCCGCCATCTGTCATCGATTCAATGGAGTTTTTTATAAGGTTTATTAGTACTTGTTTGATTTGATTTTCATCACAATATATATAAATCGACTGTTCATTATAATTTTTATGAATTTGAATATTATTAAGTACGGCATTGGTTTCCAACAAAGTAATCACATGATTGCAGGTTTTTTTTAAATCTTTCTTAAGAAACTCCTCTTCACTTGGCTTTGAAAGCAGCAATAGTTCATTTAGGACTTGCTCGATTCGATTAATTTCCGAAAAAATAATGTCATAGTATTCCTGTTTATCGGCACCCCCGTCTCTGATCAGTTTTACAAAACCTAAAATCGCTGTCATGGGATTTCTAACTTCATGAGCAATCCCTGCAGCAAGTTGGGCAGCCGTAGATAATTTACTGGAAGTAATCGCTAAATTTTCATTCAGACTTACAAGCTTTTCCTCTGCATGCTTCCGTTCATTAATTTCTGATAATATTCCTGCCGTTCCGATGAATTTCCCTGCCTCGTCATGAATTAATTTGACAAATGCTTCGACCCAGGTCGTCTCCTTTTTCGAATTATTCAATTTAATATCCACACGAAAATATTTTTTTCCTTGATGAAAGGATTCTGCAAACGTTTTCAATACTTCTTGATACGAAGTATTATCCATACTTTTAGAAAAGTGAAGCCCGAGAGTTTCGTTAACAGTAGCACCACTCATCAATTTCCAGGCAGGATTTAAATATAGCCATTTTCCTTTCTCATCTGTTTGGAATATAACTTCATTGAAGCTATTGACCAATTCTTTCGAGTACTTAGAGAAAATTCGATAACGCCCTTCACTATCCTTCAATAACTCAATCATTTTTCGGTTTTTATCATAGGTAGCGCCTAATAACCAAGCTATAGATACAATTGCGACTATATATATTCCTGCAAAGGTGGAAACTTTATGTACTTCAATATACATCCATCCTATAAATGGCAATATTAATATAAAAAATAGTGCAGGAACAAAAATCCTTCCAACGTATTTCTTTATTTCCTCCACCTCCTTACCAAAATAATAAAAAAAATATTCGATTAAATTCCAGCAAGTTAGGATTTGAATTCAGCATATACCTTACATTAAAATGGTAATTAATTATCTTATAGGTACATTTCAACATAATTGCTTCGATTCCTGCAAACAACTCAAAAAACCTTTCCGCAATGGAAAGGTCTCTGATATAGCTAAATCATTATCCAATAATGACGCGTTCTTTTGGATAATGGTAATTCTCCGTAACCTCTTTATGACCAATGATATAGAGGAGGGACGTAATTCCGACCCGGCCAATAAACATAATAATCATAATTACAATTTCACCGATATTACTGAGTTCGGGAGTGATACCCATTGAAAGACCCACAGAACCGAAGGCAGAACATACTTCAAAAATGATTTGCATCAAAGTAAAATCCTCAGTGATTGCTAAAATGAATACTGCCAATATGCATAATAGGGATCCCATAATCATAACTGCTGTCGCCTTACGAATATCATCAGGATGTATCTCCCGTTTGAATACTTTAATAGATCGCCTTCCCCTCATAAAATTCCATAAAAAGAGAATCATTATAGCGAGGGTTGTTGTCCGGATACCTCCTCCTACTGAACTAGGAGATGCTCCAATAAACATCAAGATGCTCATCAATAAAAGGGTGGGTTCCGAGAAATCGCTCACATTCATCGTTGTTAGGCCACCGCTTCTCGTATTCGATGACATAAATAGAGAGTAGAAAAATGATTCATGCCAGCTCTTATCTTTAAAAAATCCGTTCATCTCCAGCAGGAAGATAAGGATAGTTCCCCCAATTATAAGGCACAAGAAAGTGACTGATGTCAGTTTTGTAAACAAAGAAAAATGAAACTTATAAGTACGTGCACTATTGGATACAAATTCTTTCAACTCAATTAAAACCGGAAATCCAATAGCTCCAAGGGTAAGCAGGATAATCGTGATAAACTGCACAAAATAATCATCTTTAAATGGAATCATTGAAGTACCGGTAATATCGAAACCAGCATTCGTGGTGGCACTTACGGCTAAAAATAAGCCATTTAAAAAGGCCTCTTTCCAGTTTGGATAATAATTCAGAAAGTAAATGCCTAAAACAAGAGCTCCAATCATTTCAATTACGACAAATATCTGAATGATTTGAATCAATAATTTAACAAGCCCCGAAAGATTCGATTGGTTTTGATCGGTCATGATTAATTGTCTTTCCTTCAAGCCGATTTTCTTACCCAAAATCAACCAGAAAAACGTTCCAAGTGTCATAATGCCAATACCTCCAAATTGGAGAACAAACATTAGAATGAAATAGCCTACCTCATTATACACTTCGGGCAAACTAACAACTGTTAGACCTGTCACACTAACTGCACTTACGGCTGTGAATAAAGCATCCATGAAACCTAATTCTACACCTGGCCTTATAGCAACGGGTAGACTCAACAGTATGGTCGAGATACTGACAGCTAAAAAGTAATAACCGACGATAAGCTGTGCTGGTGTTAACTTTGCTAATAGTTTTTTGATAGCAAACATACAGAGTTTTCCTTTCTTACTCCTTTATAATTATGTGAATCACATAACCATTAAAAATCTAGTGTACCCTTTTTTCATTCTTTTTTCCATTCTCTTTTGAAACTGTCTTACTTGCAACAATAAGGCAGGTTTACCAATAAGTTTGATACTGCATACATAAGTAAAACTCCTTTTTCTACTTATACTATCATTACAGCGGCAAAAGCCGTTGAAAACGTAAAGGGGAGATTCAAATGGCTAACAGCAGTAACAACCTTCTTGTTCCTGGAATCGAACAAGCACTTGAACAAATTAAATATGAAATAGCATCAGAATTCGGTGTACAATTAGGTTCCGATACATCCGCACGTGCCAATGGTTCAGTTGGTGGAGAAATTACAAAACGTCTTGTTCAGCAAGCTCAATCTCAACTTAAAGGTCAATAAATCCTATTACAATTGAATATCAATGGCTAAGAGTCCAGCTTTCTAAGCTGGACTCTTTTTAATATTCCGTTCATTACCGTTTTCTTTATGATTCATTTCCCTCTTATTCCGTTCTGTCTTATTTCCCTTTTTAGTTTCGTGCTTTATACGATGGTCTTTACTTTTTTCACTTTCTTTTGCTTTTTCTTTGACTGATGGGTGTCTTCGCTTATCAATTCTCTGTTCAGTCTTTTCATTTGATTTCACCCACTTCCGCTCTTTCGATTGCTTGTCTTTTGAATGGTTGCTATGGTCTCTATTTGATTTTTCGTTCGGTTTTTTGTTTTTTTCTTGAAAGGTATTTTTCTCTTTATTTTTTTCTTGAAAGGTATTTCTCTCTTTGTTTTTTCCGTTATATGGTCTATATTGTCCATTTTTTTCTTTTTTATCTGATGTTTCCTTCTTTTGCTTATATTGTTTTTTCATTTCCCTTTTTTCGGTTAGTTCGTCTTTGATTACTGTTTTTTCCTTTTTCTCACTTGGATTGTTCACTTTTTCCTTTTCTTGATTCGATTTGTTTTTATTGCTCTGCGATTCTCTCTTCTCTTCCAAGGTTTCGGTATTACCCTCGACATTTTTATCCGTTGCAGGTTCCCTTGTGTTCACTTTAACTTTCTCTTTATCCTCATTCAACTTCTTTTCAACATATTTCCCGGTAGATATGCCTTGTTTCCTAGCCTGCTTCCGATCAGTTTTCGTTGCTTGAATAACTTTCATCTTTGTTTGTGAAACATTTCCCTGCTCTGAAATTTCTTTAATCTCTTCTTTTAAATTCTTATCCAGTTTTTTATCTTTATCCAATAACGTTGTAGAAACAACTATTTGTTTATTTCCTTTCAAATAACCAAGTTTCTTTGTTGTTTCAACAATTCCGTTTGTGACCGTCTTAACTTCTTTACCTTTCCAGTTCGTCAACTTATCAATAACAAGCTTACCATCTTCGTTTAAGCTGGTAAGTTTGAGAACCTCTAATTGATCATTCAGCTCTAGTTCAATACTTGGATTCACATCAATTGTCATATATGCAGAGACATGCTCAGAAGAATACGATGGTAGAACAGAAAAGAGAATCAGAAGGGCAGCTGCTACACTAAGCACCGCCTTTTTTTTGAAAGATAAATGAAAGCTAGAAAAAGATAAAGTTACTTTTGGTTTAAAAGGTGAAAAAGTGATTTCTTCGCCCACTTCATAAGTTCTTTCCTGTCTTTTGGTTTTTAGAAACTCGCCTTCGGGGGTTAATAGGGTTACAAAACGCTTATTTATTGAAAGAATAACTCCTTTTTTCATCCATTAATAACCCCTTTTATATAATCATTCAAATACAAAAAATCCCCGTTTATTATTATTGCAACAGCAATGATATACTTTCGATTCCGTTCGATTGTTTTTCTGCTTACATCTACCTTTCCCTCAAGCTGTTTTACTGGCAGCCGCTTTTTTGTAAACAGGATTTCTTTCAAGTCGTCATCGTCCATTAACAATTTAGCAATCATTATCGCTCCCTTCCTTGCATCTTCATGTTTTGGAGAGTTTTCAACGAGATCATCAAACGACAGACCAAAATCCTGTAGATGTCTTATATAAAGTTGAATTTCTTCTTTTCTTTTTTCTGATTCCTTTTGTTTTTCGTATTCCTGCATGGAATTTTCATTATCCAGATATATTTGGCTTTGATCATTTTCTTCGTTTTGAGAAAAATCCAGAATGATTTCTTTGCTTCTTGACTGGCTTCTTAAGTAATCAATAACCCTTCGCTTAACAAGGGTTTCGGCAAATGCCAACAAAGAACGGCCTTTTTCAGGGGAATATTTATCTATCGCCTCATTAAAAGCAATCAATCCAATACTGAATTCATCATCTGATTCGTATATGTAGCGTCTGCATACTGACGAGACGGCTTTGGCTATAAAAGGCTTAAATGATTCTATAATATCGTTACGAAGGCTAATATCGCCTTGTTGAATTTTCAAAACGGTTTCTTCTAAAGAACGCTTTTTTTTGAATGCTGTAAACAACAAACCAAGCATCTGCTCACCTCGCTCCTGTTGAACGGTTAAAACGATCAACATATTTATCTTAAGCGGAGGGAGTCTAAAAGACAGTACCAAAAGAACTATTTTTCAATGATATCGAAATCACGAAATATATCCACATGAAAAAATACTTAGTTTTTTCTCGTTTATTACAGTGCAATTACAGTATAATAACTTTTTTCTAGTTTTCTCACCAAACCAATGGGACAATTGTCATTTTTTTTACCCAAATTTAATATTCACTTCTTTTAACATATCGTTCGTAAAAGCTTCTGAATTTTTGTGGGTCACTCCCGAAAACCATATAATGGATTTTATTTTACAAAAAAAACCAGGCGTGACTTGCACGCCTGATTTTTTTTATGCTTCTTGTATTTGTTTTTCTTTTTCTTTTTTGCTTGAAATGATCCATGCACTTATGACAATACCGATTAATACAACCCAGAAAATCGATTTCCAAAGTGTTGATTCCGGGAAATGGTGATCGATGACAGCTAACGAAGGGTGTGCAAGTGTGTATACCGCTAACTTTACCC
>NZ_JBFUIB010000129.1:0-8906 GCF_056402095.1 Peribacillus sp. P4_C12 | reverse complement strand
CGCCTACAGAGCTTTCAGGGCCTTGGGATTCTATCATTAACCCTACGACACGTTTGACTCGTCCATAGTGTTTAAATGGATCGACTTCATCAACTAAGGGTAAGAGATCCTTCGCTTTCATCTTTACTCACCTTCCAGCAACTCAGTTAGTTTCATTTTAATTTCCTGTAGCTGACTATCAACGCTGGCATCTATTCTTCCATTCTCCGACTCGATGATACAACTACTTTCATTTAGATCATCATTCGGATAGATATACAATTCTGTATCTTTTGGAAAGATTGAAATCAACTCTTCCTTATGAGTAAGAATCGATTGGTATTGAATCGGATGAATATGCAGCTGCACTTCCCGATAATCCCTTGCTTCTTTAATGGCTTTCTTTACGATGGATAAAAAAGACTCTTCATCATTTTCAAGCTGCCGGCCAATAACTTTCCCCGCCACTTTCATAGCAAGATCCAAAATAACTGATTCAGATGATTCGATATGTTGCTGATAATCTTTTTTAGAGGACTCTACCACTTTCTTTGCAAAAGCGATCTCCCCAGCAACCTCGTTATAGCCCTTTTGGATTCCATCTTCGATTCCCTGCTGATACCCTTCTTTTTGAGCCTGTTCGATATACATTATTTTTTCTTGCTTCTCCCAATGTTCACGAGCTTGCCGGACTTCATCAGCAACCGCTTTGGCTTTTTGTTTTGCTTCTATTAATAGAGATTCTGCCTCCTGCTTGGCTTGGTTTAGAAATTCATCTGATTGAAAATGATGAACGATTTGCCCTTCATCCTCGCTTTCTGTTTCAAGTGAGTCCAAACAGCGAATTTTTATCGTTATCTTATTGCTTTTCTCCTGATTTGCTTGGTGGGACTTAATAATTCTAGACAATAATATCATCCCCTCCGCCGCGGGCGATTACAATCTTACCCGTTTCTTCAAGGCGGCGAACAACAGCAACAATTCTGGATTGTGCTTCTTCTACATCCCGCAAACGTACAGGACCCATATATTCCATTTCTTCCTGGAACGTTTCGACCATTCGTTTCGACATGTTACGGAAAACGATTTCCTTCACTTCATCGCTTGCCACTTTAAGGGAAAGTTTGAGATCTTCATTTTCAGATTCCCGTACAACACGCTGAATGGCTCTCCCATCAAGAGTCACGATATCTTCAAAGACAAACATCCGTTTCTTGATTTCTTCTGCAAGTTCTGGATCTTGGGTTTCAAGTGCATCTAAGATAGTTCTTTCTGTTGAGCGATCAACTCCGTTCAATACATCAACAACCGCTTCGACTCCGCCAGTCTGGGTATAATCCTGGGTCACAGTTGCAGATAGTTTTCTTTCTAATATCTGCTCTACTTCATTAATGATTTCCGGCGAAGTGCTATCCATTAAAGCGATTCTTCTTGCAATATCGGCCTGCACCTCTTGGGGAAGTTCAGACAAAATATGGCCTGCCTGTGTTGGATCAAGATAAGATAATATTAAGGCAATCGTCTGCGGATGCTCATTTTGGATAAAATTCAATATCTGTCCAGGATCTGCCTTCCTTGCAAAGTCGAATGGACGAACTTGTAAGGAAGATGTTAAGCGGTTTATGATTGCCGCAGCCTGATCAGTCCCTAACGCCTTTTCAAGAACCTGCTTCGCGTATCCAATGCCACCCTGTGATATGTAATCCTGTGCTAAAGCTATATTATGAAATTCCTCTAAAATTTCTTCTTTGTCCTGCGAATCTACTTTTCTAACTCCCGAAATTTCAAGAGTCAATCTCTCAATTTCCTCTTCAGAAAGATGCTTATATACGGATGCAGAAACATCCGGGCCTAAGGAAATAAGGAGGATGGCAGCTTTCTGTTTGCCAGTCAATCCGGCCTTTTTTTTTCTTTCTGTCACTTGCACAGCCTCCTAGTCTAATCTTCTGCTATCCAACTTCTTAATAATTTTGCAAATTCATCCGGCTTTTCTTTTGCCAGTTTCTCAAGTTGTTTTCTTTTTAACGATGCCTCTGTTTCCTTCTCTGTATTTAAATCTGGGACCTCGAATACGACTTCTTCCTCTTCCTCCACGTATTCCTCTTCCATTTCTGTTCGCCTTCTTGACCGGAAAAATAAGAATAATAGAATGATAATGACTAATAATAATATTCCACCTACAATGTAAACCCAAATGGGCACTGAAGTTCTCGTTCCATCTTCTGGCATTGTCATTTTTCCGTTAAAAGGTTGAACGGAAATCGCTATCTTCTTATTTAGCTCATCGTCTGTAAGTTCTTCCCCTTCAGCTTTTTTCTCAATTGTCGTACGGATTATTGTGCTAAGGATTTGTGTAATATCATCTACACTCTGCTGAGATAAGGAGTTTGGATCATCTGCCGTAGGAGGCTCGACCATTACCTGGATACCTAAATCCTTTACTTTGTATGGACTTTCCACTATTTCTTTCTTTATTCGGTTCACTTCACTATTTATTGTTTCATCAACTTTTTCATAATCACCGGATCCGTTTGTTCCCTCAACATAACTAGATCCTAATGAATCAGAGGAGTCCTCACTTTGCGGAATGCCACCAGCCCCAGCTGCATCCCTACTATACGATTCATTGATTCTTTGCGCAGAAATCTCAATTCCTGCCATATTTTCTTCATCCACCGGTTCAACTATATTCTCTTCCCTGTTTTCCTGAGTGAAATCAATGTCTGTTGTGACAGAAACGACAACTTTATCTCTGCCCATTATTGTTCCTAGCATATTTTGTACTTGTCTTTGAATATCGCGTTCAATTTCTTTTTTTATTTCGTTTTGAGTAACAAAAGCAGACGCGAAATTAGAATTTTGATTTTCAAGGTCATAATACTCAAAATCTTGGTTCATAATGACGATATTATCTGTAGGGAGGTTCGGAACACTTTTTGATACAAGATGATAAAGTGAATTAATTTGATTTTCATCAAATTTATAGCCTGATTTCGTATTCAAAACAATTGATGCTGATGCTTCACCTACTGTATCACTTACAAAAACCCCTTTATCAGGAAGTGTAATCATCACACTCGCATCTTCAACCCCGTCAATCTTCTTTATTAAATTGGCTAGTTCCGTCTGCATCGAGTCCAATTTAATAACATTGAATTCATTTTCGGTCATTCCGATACCAGCGCTCTGACTAAAAAATGAATAGTCGATGCTTCCTGAGTCCGGGATCCCTTCAGCTGCAAGCTCCACTTTAAGTGTATCCAATTTTTCTTCAGGAACTTTAATCGTTTTACCGTTGTCTGAAATTTCGTTCTTAATTCCTTGACTATCTAAATTCTCTTTAATACTTCCCGTTTCTGATGGCGTTAAATTAGAATATAAGGGTACCAGTGTTGTACGGGAGGCAAAAACCGAGACAACCATAATGACGATGATAATCAATGCGGTTGCACTAATCATGAGGACTTTTTGTTTTTTACTGCGACTAGTCCAGAAAGCAGTTATTTTATTTTTTAAATTCACTAGTACATCATTCATTTAAATCCCCCGGTCAGTCTATGAATTTATGAAAGGGGGAATCTTTTTCCCCCTGGCCATTTTTCTTTATATAATGAGGTTTAAAAAATGAATGCTATATACTCATTCTCATCATTTCCTGATAGGCTTCAACCACCTTATTCCGGACCTCTAGTGTAGCCTGCATTGTAACACTGGCTTTTTGTGAAGCAATCATCACTGAATGAAGCTCAACATCTTCACCGTTAACCAGTTTAGTTGTCAGATTGTCTGATGCAACTTGAGTCTCATTAACTTTATTCAACGATTCTTTTAATACGGACGCAAAATTCCGATGTGCTTCGTATGGTGTATTTGTATTACTCTGGCCATTTTTCAATACATCAAATGTATTGCTCCCTGCCGAAAGAGAAATCCCCTCCATATCTCCACTCCCCATTCAAGTTTATTTGCCGATTTCCAATGCTTTCATCATCATTCCCTTTGATGCATTTAAAACTGTCACATTTGCTTCGTATGATCGTGTGACACTCATTAAGTCGACCATCTCCCTAAGCGGATCGACGTTTGGCATTTCCACATATCCATCATCATTGGCATCGGGGTGTTCTGGATTATAATCCAACTCAAAAGGCGTTTCATCTCTTACTATTTCCGTAACCTTTACACCGTTTCCAATCCCGCTGTTTTTCCCAGTGGCTGCGTTTAAAAAGCTTGAAAAACTGCTTTCCTTACTTTGTAGCACAACTGCTTTTCTCGAGTATGGTTTCCACTCCTTTGTTTCTGCATCATATTCCGCTCTGGTCGTATCTGCATTCGCCATATTGGAAGAAATCACATCCATCCTTAACCTTTGACTAGTTAGGCTTGAACCAGTCGTATTTATACTTTGGAAAATCCCCATTACTTACCTCCCCTAATTACAGTTTCCAATGATTTGAATTTACCTGAAAGCCGATCGGATACTGCATTATAATAAATTTGGTTTGCAGCAAGGTCAGTCATTTCTTTATCAATGTCCACACTATTTCCATTATTGTTGTATTGCACATTCCTCTGCGTCACGATTGAAGAGGATTCACCACCCTCTAATTTAAAACTTAGGTGTCTTTCATCGGTACGGTATGATTGGATGGAAGATTCTAACTCAGCTTGAAACGACTGTCTTTTGGAGACATCTTTAGCTTTATAATTCGGTGTGTCGGAATTCGCAATATTCTGTGAAATAACTTTTTGTTTTGTATTAGAATAATTCAGAGCGTTTTCAAGTGATTGAAAAGTATTTGAAAATAATTCCATATTATCGCTCACCTCTTTCCATTTTAAACAGATAATAACTTAAGAAATAAATTAACCCAACGTATTCATGGTTTAATTCTAAAGAAACATTATAACTATGTCCACAAACATTTTTAAGACTTTAGACCTATTATTGTCGAAAAATGTCACAATTTGCTCAAATTCACTGCTTTTTTTAGTATTATTCCAGTTCATTTATTACGATTCATTACATTTTACATACTTTTTCGACATTTTAGTCAAAATTTATCTCTAGTTCCTTATTTATCATACTGAAAAACGAATCTATATACCTGATACTTTAGAACTAATTTGCAATATTTTTTCATAAGTGATTTTATACAACATAGCTTTTTTAGCCTTATTTTATAACGGTTTCTTTAAAATTCTATATTAATATTTTTTAAATAAAAAATAGAAATTTTTAAAGTGAGTTTATATTCGACAAATTCAGCATCTTATTTCATAATTAGGACTCTTAAGACCGCTACTAATATCAACAGATATTTTGTAATACTTTGATTAAGAAGGGAGGGAATTTATTACAAATTATTTTTTTCATTATTACTATAGTTATAGTAATATAATTACTCTTATTTTGAAGAATTTCACTATATTTCCAGTGGCATCAGAATACTATCTAAATACTCACATTTCAAATTTAAATTCTCAATTCGAATTACCTTTTTTTCTTGCATAACGCATTTTTCATATCGTTTAGCTTGGAAGTTCTTGCTAGCTTGTCGTTCAAATTACACACAAAAAAGGCAGCCCTTTTTCAAGGACTGCCTTTTTCTCTGTTAGTTATTTTTCAGTTTTTCTAGTTCAAGAAGGAATTTATCATTCAATACTTTGATATACGTACCTTTCATACCAAGTGAACGTGATTCGATAACCCCTGCACTTTCTAACTTTCTCAACGCATTTACGATTACCGAACGAGTGATACCAACACGGTCTGCAATTTTCGATGCTACAAGTAGACCTTCATTACCTTTAAGCTCTTCAAAAATATGCTCAATAGCTTCTAATTCGCTATATGATAATGAGGAAATGGCCATTTGAACGACCGCTTTACTACGTGCTTCTTCCTCGATTTCTTCGGATTTCTCACGAAGGATTTCCATACCGACTACCGTTGCACCATATTCAGCTAAGATTAAGTCATCATCGTGGAATTTCTCTTGTAAACGAGCAAGAACCAATGTTCCTAAACGTTCTCCTCCACCCATAATCGGTACGATCGTTGTTAATCCAGTTGCAAAAAGCTCTTTGTTTTCTACTGGGAAAGCAGTGTACTCACTTTCGATATCCAGGTTAGAAGATGTTTCTGGAATATTAAATAAGTTTTTAGTATACACTTCTGGGAATTGCTTATCTTCTAACATTTTGTACATACGTTCATTCTCGATTTGCTGACTTACTGCAATGCCGAGTAATTTTCCACGTCGGCTGACGACGAACACATTTGCTTCGATAACTTCACTTAAGCTTTCTGCCATTTCTTTGAAGTTAACTGCTTTTCCTGCTGCTTTTTGGAGCATTGCATTAATTTTTCTTGTTTTTGCTAATAAGTTCATTTGATTTGTTCCTCCTAAAAATACCATGGTTCACAATAGACTATGAAGTTGTATTTCCGTAATTTTATGTTCATTGCATGGGCAAGTATATTGCCATTTGTTTCATTCTTAAAGGATAAACTGGCTTAAATCTTTATTTCGGGCGATCGATCCCAGTTTTTCTTCGACATACTGAGGAGTGATTGTAATCTTCTCCATCGTGATTTCCGGAGCTTCAAACGACAAGTCTTCAAGAAGCCGTTCTAAAATAGTATGAAGTCGTCTTGCACCAATATTGTCTGTGTTCTGGTTTACCTCGAAGGCCACTTCAGCTATCTTACGAACAGCATCGTCAGAAAATTCAATTTCTATACCTTCAGTTTCTAACAAAGCTACATATTGTTTTAACAAAGCATTATCTGGTTCATGAAGAATCCGGACAAAGTCGTCTACAGTTAATTTGTTCAATTCTACACGGATCGGGAACCTTCCCTGTAATTCAGGAATAAGATCGGATGGTTTAGCCATATGGAAGGCTCCGGCCGCAATGAACAGCACATGATCCGTTTTAACCGATCCATATTTAGTCACAACTGTTGAACCCTCAACAATTGGTAGAATATCCCTTTGAACCCCTTCTCTCGACACATCCGCTGATGAACCCCCAGATTGCTTACTGGCGATTTTATCGATTTCATCGATGAAGATAATCCCGTTCTGCTCAGCACCGTACACAGCATCCGAAGTAACTTCATCCATATCAATCAATTTTGCCGCTTCTTCATTCGTTAAAACAATTCTCGCTTCACTGACCTTCAATTTGCGCTTCTTACTTTTCTTTGGCATCAAGCTTCCTAGCGCGTCTTGCATACTCATCCCCATTTGTTCCATTCCCGAACCTTGGAGCATATCAAACATTGAAGCGGCCTGTTCTTCCACTTCAACCGTGATCATTTCATTCTCTAACTCACCTTTAGCCAGTTTATCAGCTACAATGTTTCTTTTTTGCTGCAGATTTAAATCTTCGGAATTTTCATCCGGATCCTGCTCATCTTGATTGTTACTGCCTCCAAAAAAGACTTCAAGTGGATTCTTAAAATTGCTCTGTTTTTTTGTTGATGGCACTAATAATTCTATTAACCGGCGATTCGCATTTTCCTCTGCCCGTTCTTTTACGCTGGCCATCTTTTCTTCCTTCACGAGGCGGACAGATGTCTCTACCAAATCACGCACCATGGATTCTACATCCCGCCCGACATATCCAACTTCGGTAAATTTCGTTGCTTCAACTTTCACAAAAGGAGCACCAACCAATTTAGCCATTCTCCGAGCAATTTCTGTTTTCCCAACGCCGGTCGGTCCAATCATTAATATGTTTTTCGGAACGACTTCATCACGAAGTTGATCCGATAGAAGGGAACGGCGGTATCTATTCCGAAGAGCCACTGCCACTGCCCGTTTTGCCTCCCGCTGCCCCACGATATACTGATCCAGTTTTTCAACGATTTGCCTCGGTGTTAAATTAGCTTTTTTTGACATTATGCGCTCCTCCTTACAACTCTTCCACGATTATATTCGTATTCGTAAACACACAAATTTCCGCTGCAATTTGTAAAGATGATTGGGCGATTTCCTTGGCTGATAAATACTCACTAGAAAAACGCTTTAATGCCCTGMCGGCTGCCAGTGCATAATTTCCTCCTGATCCTATTGCAAGAATCCCGTCATCCGGTTCAATTACTTCTCCGGTACCAGAAACGAGAAGCAAATCATTTTTATCCATGACGATTAACATCGCTTCCAACTTTCTCAGTACATTGTCACTTCGCCATTGCTTCGCCATTTCGACGGCAGCACGTTGAAGATTGCCATTATACTCTTCCAGCTTAGATTCGAACATCTCAAATAAAGTGAATGCATCTGCAACCGAACCTGCAAAACCTGCAAGGACATTACCATTAAAGATCTTTCTTACTTTCCTTGCCGTATGCTTCATCACTACTGAATTTCCTAAAGTAACCTGCCCATCACCGGACATGGCACATTCACCTTTATGATGTACTGCAAATATCGTTGTCATAAAGAGTCCCCTTTCAACATTTAAGCTCGCGGATGTGATGCATTGTAGACTTTTTTTAATTGGTCTTTTGTAACATGCGTATACACTTGCGTTGATGAAATTTTTGAATGACCAAGCAATTCTTGTACTGTACGTATGTCCGCCCCATTATTTAATAGGTGTGTAGCAAAGGAATGCCTTAGCATATGGGGGTGAAGACTTCCCTCTGCGGCTGACTTTTTAATCAATTCATTTAAAATATAGCGAACTCCCCTAGCTGTCAGAGGGTCTCCACGAGAATTAACAAATAAATAAGCATGCGCCTTAGCGTCAGACGAAGTCATTTCCATCCTAGCTGTACGTATGTACAAATCTATCGCTTCCTGAGCATATCTTCCAACTGGAACGTAGCGATCTTTCTTCCCTTTTCCATGGACGAGTACTGTACCTAGAGACAAGTCGATATCCTGCAGTTTAACTTCACAGCACTCACT
>NZ_JBFUIB010000128.1:0-9016 GCF_056402095.1 Peribacillus sp. P4_C12 | reverse complement strand
TGGCTTGAGTGAAGATGCTTACAAATGGTATATGGAGTTAAGAAAATATGGATCGGTACCGCATTCAGGCTTCGGTTTGGGCTTAGAACGGACAGTAGCATGGATTAGTGGAGTTGAACACGTCCGTGAAACTATTCCATTCCCACGCCTATTAAATCGATTATATCCTTGATTCCATGATAAAACGGTTATCTTGTCATATTTGGCAGATAACCGTTTTTTGTTAAAATTATAAGCTTATTCGTAAACCCTTATTCATGTTATACTTATTTAGAGGTGTCCATAACATGAATAAAGAACATTTATATGCGTGGTTTAAGGAAGGAACGATAACGATTCCATCCTTTTTGTTGACTAACTATAAGAAAATGGGACTAAATGAACAAGAAATGGTCCTATTACTTCAATTGCAAAGTTTTATTGATAAAGATAATCCTTTTCCTGCACCATCCCAACTATCTGAACGAATGACATTACAAGAATCGGAATGTCTATTTTTAATCCAACGTTTGGTTCAAAGAGGGTTTGTTGAAATGGTGGTTGAAAGTAATCAAGAAATCGGCCAGGAAAAATATTCGCTGGCTCCGCTATATGAAAAAATGATGGACTGCTTCTTAAAGTCTTTGAAACAGGCTGAATCCGCTGAGGTACAAAAAGCCGGGGAGAGTCTTTATACGATTTTTGAACAGGAGTTCGGGCGCCCATTATCTCCATTTGAATGTGAGACATTGGCAATGTGGATGGAAGATGATCATCAACCTGAAATTATTAAATCAGCTCTTAAGGAGGCTGTCATTTCTGGTAAATTGAATTTCCGTTACATTGACCGGATTTTATTTGAGTGGAAAAAGAATGGAATAAAAACCCTGGAACAAGCAAGGGAGCAAGGACAAAAATTTAGAGTGCATCAAAAAAGGGACCGGAAAATAGAGCCAACACAACCGATGAAAGATGTGCCCTTTTATAACTGGCTCGAGCAGTAATGTGAATTAAAGGAGAACGAACATGCTGAATAAAGCTCAAATTCGCTATTGTTTGGATACAATGGGTGAGATGTTTCCGGATGCCCATTGTGAGCTGAATCATTCCAATCCATTTGAATTGGTGATTGCTGTTGCCCTGTCAGCTCAATGTACGGATGTATTAGTTAATAAGGTTACTAAGGATCTATTTCAAAAATATAAAACGCCTGAGGATTACATAAGCGTCCCGATAGAGGAGTTGGAAAATGACATTCGCTCAATCGGGTTGTTTCGTAATAAGGCTAAGAATATCCAAAAGTTGTCACGAATGCTGATTGAGGAATACGACAGGGAAGTTCCACGTGATCGTGATGAGCTTACTAAATTACCTGGTGTAGGCCGAAAGACAGCCAATGTAGTCGTATCGGTCGCGTATGACGTGCCAGCGATTGCGGTTGATACCCATGTAGAGCGTGTTTCCAAGCGACTGGGATTATGTCGCTGGAAGGACAGTGTGCTTGAAGTTGAGAAAACATTAATGGTCAAGATACCAAAGGAAGAATGGTCTGTTACGCACCACCGGCTGATATTCTTTGGACGCTATCATTGCAAGGCCCAGTCACCAAGATGTGAAACCTGCCCGCTTCTAGAGCTGTGCCGTGAAGGGAAAAAAAGAATGAAAAGGATAGAGGTCAAATGACGCAATTGCTTTCATTAAGAGTGCCTGCTGAATTAAAACATCCTTTGTTTTTTTCTAATGAGGAAACCATCTTGGAAAAAGAAGACTATAATGAGTGGAATTGTTTGATTCAACTCGAGAATTTCCCATATGAGTTACTTTTTTATAATAAAGTAGAGTCTTATTTACCTTGGAAAGATGGAGATGGGCATGTCCCGGAACTACTGGAAAAGTGGAAGAAAATCGAAGCTGAATGCGGTCTGATATTTTCAGAGAGGAAAGCGGGACAGGCTTTGGAACCCATGAAGCAGGGAATTGGTTTATTTTTATCGGCAGTCTATTGGATGCATGGAATGCCAGTTGTAATGAGTGCTTGGCAGGGACAGATAAAGGACTTTACTTATATTCCAGTCAATTTGGTTGAAAGGCTTTCTTTTATCCTTGCAAGACCTGCTTTTTTTCATTCGTATAGGCAGCTCAGTGAATTGTTTAGGGAGTTTGAAAAACAATATGTAAAGTCTAGAATTAAAAAATAAGAACGATAAAAAACGTCTAAGCTTAAAGCTTAGACGTTTTTTATTTGTTAGTCTTTATTTTCTTTATCTGGTTTATCTGGGTCAGGAGTGGGGTCAGGAGTCTCGACTGGTTTTTCTGGTTTATTCTCCTCTACTGTTCCAGGTTCAGTATCTCCTTCATCAACAACGTCTTCGTCGTCTTTGTTGCCATTACCATCATCTTTGTTGCCATTGTTATTGCCGTTTCCATTTTCGTTACCATTTCCATTTCCATTATCGGTGTTGCCATTGCCGTTGTCCTCGCCTTGATTCTCTTTGCCTTGATTGTCCTCGCCTTCGGTTGGAGTTTCTTGTTCCAGATTTTCATCTTCGGCTGGTTTTTCAATATCCTCGTCTGTTTTCTCAGGTTCTTTCGCTTCTGCAGGAATTTCCACAGAGGTACTAGCAGGATCACTTTGTTGGTTATCCACTAAAGCTACCACTGAGAAAGTATATTTACTTCCAGGGGTTGGATTAGGGATCGTTAAACTAGTATCCTTCGATTTTTTTAATACGCTCTGTGCTCCGCCATCAACGGACATCTTAACCTCGAATTGGGTTTTCCCATTACCTTTAGGATATGACCATGATAGATTGATTTCATTACTTTCCTGATTGTAAGAACCGTTAATGCCAGGTGAGTCCATTTTCTTATATTCTGTCGTCACTTGTGTTGGCTGGTGTCCTTTAACATAATATTCATAAGTGATTTTATCACTTGGCGTATATTCATTGGCTTTAATAGCTGGATTTGAGCCTTTTATGACTCCAACCTTCACAACACTGTCAGGTTGTTCAAAGTCTTTAGTTTCCTTTGAGTTCGCCATATATTCCATTAAATTCTTAAATATTGCTTTTGGAATTCTTTGAGATGAATCACCCAGATATTCCATTTTTCCACCTGGGGCGTTGTCATAACCGGCCCATACTGCGACTGTATAATTGGTTGTATAACCCGCCATCCAGCTATCTTTTACACCGGAAGATGGGATGTTGTTCTTTGCACGCTGTTCAGGCGTGAAATTGGTTGACCCCGTTTTACCGGCTACCGGGAGATTAGGTRTATTGGCTAACCTTCCTGTTCCATAAGGTTCTTTCATGACACTTTTCAGCATGTCCGTCACGATAAAAGCAGTTGAATCTTTCATTACAGGTTTCGTTTCCATTTTGTTTTTGATCGTAGTTTTATCACGTAAAACAATTTTTTTCACTGTATGCGGTTTGTTATAGATTCCGCTGTTACCGAATGTGCTGTATGCTCCGGCAAGTTCTAGTGTGGAAACATCTTTGCCACCGCCAATTGCAGCGGATTCGGTGATTTCCTTATCAAAAGGAATGCCCAGGTCTACAGCAAAATCACGTGCCCGGTCCAAGCCGACTGCTTGAAGCGTTTTTAAGGCAGGGATATTTAATGACCTTGCCAGTGCATCACGAGTTGTAACTGTACCATAATGGCGCCCTGAAGCATTTTTAAGCGGTGTTCCGTCACTGTAGGTATATTCCTCATCCTTGATTTGATGGTAGGTGGACCAATTTAAATATTCTACTGCAGGACCATAATCCAGAATTGGCTTAATGGTCGAACCAGGTGAACGCTTGGCATCCGTTGCATAATTCCAGCCGCGCTTAACCGTTGTATTCCTACCGCCGCCTACTGCTTTAATTTCACCCGATTGTGTATCAAGCAAGGTAAGGCCGGCTTGAAGGTCCTTACTTGGGTAATTGATGACTTCATCACTATTTAGCATTTTATAAACATATTCTTGGGCGTCTTTATCAATAGTCGTTTGTATTTCTAATCCATCTGTAAAGACGTTATAGTCTCCCATATCCCCGACTTCCTCAATTACTAAGTCGATAAACGCATCATAAGCTGTCGTGTCTATTTGACTTTTATCAACTTCTTGAAGTCCTTCAGCAATATCGATATTTTGAGCATCTTTCATTTCCTTCTCGGATATATAACCATGTTTATTCATTAAATGAAGTACAATATCGCGACGTTCTTTTGCACGTTCAGGATATTTATATGGATCATAACGGCTTGGACTTTGCGGTAATCCAACAAGCATGGCCGCTTCGTTTAATTTCAATTCACTTAAATCTTTTCCATAATATGTTTGAGATGCAGTCAAAATCCCATTTGCACGGTTTGCAAAGAAAATTTTATTAACATACATTTCAAAAATTTCATCTTTTGTATACTTTCTTTCAAGCTGTATGGATAGCCACATTTCTTGGACTTTCCTTTTAATAGTTTTATCAGGCGTTAAATAAGAACGTTTGATAACTTGTTGGGTTAAAGTACTAGCACCCTCTGAGCCAAATCCATTTTTGACGTTGGCGATGACTGCGCTACCCAGACGTAAAAAATCAACCCCGTGATGTTTATAAAAGCGGGAATCTTCTGTTGCCAGGAAGGCTTCTTTTACAAGATCAGGTATATCTTCATAATTGACATAATCCCGGTTCTCTCTGCCAACCTCTGCCAGTAATTTACCATCTTCATCAAGGATTTTTGAAGTAACTGGATCTTTTAAAAGCTTTTCATCAAGTTTGGGAGCATCACTTATAAAGTAAGCTAATGCAGCACCTCCAGTGACTAAGCCGATAATTCCAATTGTAACGAGTATAAGAAAAATGCGCTTGAGCATGCTTGCTGACTTTTTCGGCCCATTTTTTGGTGCCTTTTTCTGAGTCTGCCCCTGCTTTCGGCGTTCTTCTCTAGTATTATATTTTTCAGCCATTACAGCTAACCTGCCTTTCTAAAAAAAACTAAAAATTTTCTGCGATTAGTAAATCTACTACTTTAATATAGTCAATTCTCGGTTGAAAGCCAAGAGTAATCTTTTCTGAACTACTTTCGACCTCTTGGAGAGTAATAGATTTGCGTCCGCCGTCTTTCATTCTTTTCCAATAAAAACCTAGTTGTTCAGAACTCATTAAATATATATCATCCGTAGCAGAAAAACGGATGATTACAAATGCAATTCCGTCATGCTGAACGATATGTTTCATATGTTCAATTTGATGGTCATGAAAATTCTTAAGAGGGAAGGAACTGCTGTTTTTCGTTTCCTTTGCCTCAAAATCAATGTACTTTCCTTTATAAACACCATTGTAATCGGTAGTCGATGCTTGTTTGAAGTATGCTTCTTTAATAACAGCGGCACTTCTTTTCGGGTAGTGAACATCGACAATTTGAATAGGTGTTGGTTTTTTATGAATGACGGCAATACCGTGTGCTAAATAATACTGATTGGTTTCGTTCAAATCATCTTCTAATGTTTTTCCCCGGTTGCTATAACTGATTTTATTAAGTGGGCTTTTCTTTTCTTCCATTGCCTGCGGTACAAATCTTCGTCCGTTGGGATAATGAAATGCCACTTTTACCCCTCCTTTTTTTCACTTATCTATATTAGCAAAAAAAGAATCTAAAATGTGAATAAAAAGAATTGTTTCTTAGAACGATAGGATTTAAGTACAACAAAATTGTCACATTTTATCCTTCTTGAAAGGTTGGGAGCATTAGTATGCGAATTCCAAAGACGGAAATGCAATTACTCTACTCCATAAAAGTTCAAACTGCAAAAGGGAATAGAGATAATATATCAAGAACTAAAGCATATGAACAATTTTTTAATGTTCATCCAGAAATCCAATGGTCCTTTTTGGCAGGTATGGTTTCCCGAAATGCAGGCTGGAATATGTGTGATCTTGAAGGGATTTGGTTTTCTCATTTACTTAGTTCTAAATACAGACTTCAATTATTCCTTACATATGAAGAAGCGAATTGGCGTATTTTCCAGGATGCTTATCCACAATTACTGCTCTATCATTATTCGACGAAGTATGGGCGTCCTTTGTTTCACTTATGTCATTATTTTTTTATTACCAAATTTATGACAAAACAATGGAAATCTTTTTGGAAACATAGAAATCGCGAAAAATTAGTCACTGCTCTAATAATAAATGAACAAAATATCATTGAAAAACCGGTTATTAAAAAGCAATCTTTCGTATTTCATTCATTATTATTTTTGCTGCAGGACTGGATGCATTTTAGTACTGTATTATTTCCTACTTGCAATGGGAAATTGTATGGTTCGTCCGTTTCGCATTTTAGAAATATCGATGAAAGAATTAATTTGGGGAAAAAATTGGCTAATCTTTTATTTTCTAAGGAGTTGTTTCCACAATTTCATGAATTTTCCTGCCGCACTGAGCCAACCGGAGCCCGCTTCGATTATGAACAATATCGAAAAAGGCCTAGGTACCACGAGACACCGATGCTGCGGGGAGTTTATCCAATCATCCATCATAAGGCAGAAAAGATTGAACAGTGGGATTCAAATAAAAAAATTAAAAAGGAGTGGTTTATAAAACCTGAATGGGAGGAAGACCCTATGTTGACCGACTGGTATGACCATAAACAAAAACAGCTACACACAGCCGTCATGGTCAAAAATTGGTTTTTTAATAAAATGACAAACAGGGAAGGCATTGATTAAGCCTTCCCTGTTAATGGTGATGCAAGTGTTACAGCCTTAGGTAGAGGGCCGGTTTTCTCCACTAAGTTTCGGATTTCCCGTTCCTGCCTTGTTGGTGGGCGGCTTTTGTCGTTTYTCGTTTTCTTTCTGTCTGCTTTCATTCGACTGCATAAAATTCACCTCCTGTCTGTATTTTTGTTTAAAACTCCATTCTTCATTCTGCCATTGTTGTCGAAGGTCCCAATAAATTAAGTGAATAGCACTTTCTTTGCCGATTCCCTTCTAGTTTTGTCAACGTTGAAGGGCTTTCTAATAAAAAAAAGAATAGTACAGGTAATGAATGGGAGGGGTCAGCATGGTCAATAATAGTGTCGCAACAGAGGAAATACTAAGGATGATAGCTGAGATCAGTACCAGTCTGGACTGTTTGGAAAATTCATATGGAGAAACTGTTAATACAGTAAGGTGTAAACTATGGGCAGAGCAGTATACATTAGTAAATGAAGCCCAGGAGGCCATTGAGAAAGCAGAAGATTATTGGATTAATACTGAAAAAGAAAACCATTCTTATTCCATTACACTAGATAAATCCAAAAGGACGCACAAGATTTTAGCTGAAGTGCAGTTTTAAGCCAACAGGATTTCATTTTATAAGGAACTAGATTATACTATTGGAAACAAATGTGCGGAGGAATTTATTGTGCAAAAAGAAAATCTTCAAAGATTAACTGAACAATTATTGAATTATGCGGTTAAAGCAGATGATATATATGAAAATGTACGTAGGGAAGGAAAAGAAAAGGATTTCTTTTCTGAGGTTAAGCCGTTTGCAGATCAAGTCAGAACCGTTTGTATGGAATGGGAAAGCGGAATGAAGGAGTGGATGAAAGAAACGGAGTTTAAACATCTTTTCCCCGAGCAAATTGAACAAACAGCACATAACCTTTCTGATGTAGCCGTTCAGGCATTTTTTCCAAAAACCAGTTACAAGCGATTTAAAAGTCATGTCCAATCGGTAGTGTTTATTCTTAATAATGTAAAATCAGAAATCGATCGGATATTATCATAAAAACACCTACACTATATTTCCTCTTTTTTCATATATTATTGGAACCATGCCATGAATAATGAGGAGGGCTCATTGAAAATGATGAGATCCGGTTATAACCAAGTCTCCCCTAGTCAAGAACATTATCCTCAATCAATATCAGAATACTGGGGAGGATACCARCAGCCTATGCTGTATCCTCAGCCCAGTAATCAAGAACCATATATGTATCCTTATCCACCCCAGGAAAAAGGGGGCTATATGCMGACAAATCATGACCCATATCAACAGGCGGCCTATCATCCGTTTCAACAAATGCAGCAACAGGTGATGCCTGTGGGAGCGTTTCCAGGCAACAGTGTAATGCAGCCAATGCAGCCGCCAATGCAGTCGATGCAGCCAATGCAGCCAATGCAGCCAATGCAGCCAATGCAACTGCAGCCCTATCAGCAGCAACATCAGCCTCAAGCTTTTAGTCCGTTTGATAACCCGCTCCAGCCGGCTAAACGTCCCCCACATAATCAGCAGCAGGCTCACAATCCATATCCAAAGCAGCAATTCATGCAAAAACAGCAGCCATCGGGTATCAAGTCGGTTATGAATCAATTCAAAACACAAGATGGATCCATGGATATAACGAAAATGATGAACACAGCTGGACAAATGATGAATACAGTCTCTCAAGTTTCTTCAATGGTCAAAGGAGTAGGGGGCTTCTTCAAAGTTTAGATGTTGAATAAAGTAAAAGCAGACTTACAAGTGACCCAGCCACTTAATTAAGTCTGCTTTTTAATTGCTTAAAAAGATTAATCATTGATTTCAATTCGATTTCCCTTAACCTTGGGTAAATGTAGAGTGAGAATGCCATCGCGATGTCTTGCTGTTACTTTTCTCTCATTAATTGGTTTTGGAAAGGAAATGGTTCTAGATAATCGGCTTGCTGACAGATCTTTCTGAAACAATCCTTGAGGTTTATGTTGCGTAGCAAGGCTATCTACATGATTTGCCGAGATGGTTACCGCCTGGGTCAACAAATCAATGGAAATTTGGCTGCGTGCAATTCCGGGCAAGCTAGCAGTGAGGATATATTCGGAATTCGTCTCATGAAGGTCGACCGGAAAGCTTCGTTCTTTTGCTGAACCAAAGAAATCATCAAGTGATTGCAGCATGCCTTTGGGTCTCTCGGAAAACAATCGATCCATCTTTTGAATAAAATGGGTAAAAGGCTCATTTCTGCCCTTGTGGTTATTATTTTTTTCAGAAGAGGTCATCACGGTGCTCCT
>NZ_JBFUIB010000127.1:0-9027 GCF_056402095.1 Peribacillus sp. P4_C12 | reverse complement strand
ATCGTGGTTTTTGATGATTTCGGTAGAAACTTTATGTAAGTAATCCATTCGGGCATTTGAAATTTTTTCGTGTAGGATAGCCACTTTTCGTTTTTGTTTTTGATAGTTTTTGGCTTCAGCCAATGGTTTATTTTGATTCAAGGCTATTTCTTGTCGCCTTGAAAGAATCCGTTGTGCTTTGGACAATTTCTTTTCGACCGTCCGGAAGAATTTTGGGTTTTGATAGACTGTACCATCTGAAAGAATAGCAAAGTTCTTCAAWCCAACATCTACACCGCACGAACGATTCGTTTTAGGAAGTACTTGTACATTGGTTTCGGCTAAAACGGAAATGAAATATTTACCCGAAGGGTTCCGCCTGATTGTGGCATTGATGATTCGCCCTTCGACTTCGCGGCTTTTAGCAAAACGAACTAGACCGAGTTTTGGCAATTTGATTTTGYTTCCAACAATTCCAATATTCCCATTCGTATGTTTAGTCGTATAGGACTGGATAGGATTCTTTTTCGATTTGAAGCGAGGTGACTTGTTTTGCTTTTTATAATATCGACTATAGGAATCTGCTAAATTTTCCACCGGTTTCTGTAAGGCAATACTGTCTACTTCTTTCAGGAAAGAATACTCTTTCTTTAAAGCGGGAAGTTCTTTGATTGTTGCGTATTTATTCAGAAAAGAACCGTTCCATTCATTAGAGGGTAATTGGCCGTTCTGYTTCATTTCTTCACAGATATACCAGTAGGCATCTTTCTCATTTTGTTTGCCTAAAAAGAAGTTATAGACAAAACGGGAGCAGCCGATCGTTTTATTGATTAGAACTAGTTGTTCTTTAGTTGGATAGATTCGAAATTTATAAGCTTTGTTTACGACCATTGGTTTCACCCCCTTATAGTTATAATCAACCATCGAACGTACGTTTGTCAAAGATCACTTTGGCTTATGCCAACCGCCATTCATCTCCCCCTTACCATTGGGCTCTCGCCCTTCACACGCTTGAAGAGGGAATCTTCTGGCGGGAAATGATAAATATCGGCGTACTCTTTCAGAAAGAGTGGTTTATCAAAAAGGGAGACAGTACCAAGTCTGCTCCCTTTTTACATTATTTATAGTTCTTCCAGTTAAGATTGCTTTCTCCCAGCAGCTCTTCGAATGATTTATTTTTCTCACGCCGTTTTCTTTCTTCGCGTTTTTTTTCTTCTTCCGCTGCTTTTTTCTCTTGTTCAGCATCATTCAGTTCTTTTTGCTTTTGACGAAGCTGGGACATGATATCTTGATTAAGCATATCACCAAGTTTCAATGATGATGACTCTTTATCTTGTGTTTTGCTTTGATTTTGATTCCGCGGCTGTTTCTTTTTCATCCCTAAAACCTCCTAGCCATTATGAAATTATTATATCACGACTGCGGTTTCTCTCGTTATGATTTTCAAACAGTGTTTTCTCCATTCCCCTCATGGTAAAATAAAGAAAATAACTGAGGAGGATTTTCATGAAAAAATGGTGGCTTGCATTGGCTGGAATTCTGACCTATATCATCGGCGTCGGCATTTATTTTTCTAATCGGATCATGTACATGAAAAAGAAGGAAGATGATTTTATCCAGAATCGTGAAATTATGGCTAAACGTCTAATTAAAGAGGATTTTGATATCCTACCTAAAACTGAAATCTGGGTACCTTCACCATCCGGATATTCCTTGAAATGTTTGTTTATCGAACCGTTTGAGACGAATAAGTGGATTATTATTTCACATGGTGTGACGGAGAACAAAATTAATTCGATTAAGTACATGAACATTTTTCTTAAGCGCGGCTTCAATGCTATCATTTATGATCATCGCCGTCATGGAGATTCTGGTGGTAAGACTAGCAGTTATGGCCATTATGAAAAATTCGATTTGAAGGCCGTGATCGACGAATTGAAAAGACGTAAAGGCTCCGACGACCTTCACATTGGCATTCATGGGGAATCCATGGGAGCCGCAACTCTGCTTCTGTATGCCGGGATGCTCGAAGATGGCGCTGATTTTTACATTGCCGATTGCCCATTTTCAAACTTTGAGGAGCAGATCAAACACAAAATCAGCGCGGAAATCCCTTTACCATCTTGGACCGTGTTTCCGCTTGGTCGTACATTCATCAAACTTCGTGACGGATATTGGACTAAAGAAGTGTCACCGATCAATTATATAAAAAATATTAAAAAACCAGTACTGTTCATTCATAGTGAATATGATACCTTTATCCCCGTTTCCATGACAACGGAATTATATGCAGCAAAAGAGGGGCCAAAGCAGCTGTACATTGCTAAAAAGGGCGCCCACGCTCAATCTTATAATGAAAATCCAAAAGAATATGAAGAACAAATTGATCAGTTTCTTAAACAGCTTGTATTCAGATAGAAAAAGAGAGGATACCTATCATGAAAGCTTGATATCCTCTCTTTTTCTTCTTTTAGATTTTATTAAAGTAGCTCATTCTCGGATTTAAGATTTGATTCGGACTTTTTAACTGAAAGCTGTTCGCTTCCGGTACAAAGTCTATTTTCATAACTTCATCCAGAAAAATCATTTTTGACTTTTCTACGTATAGAGAGATTCCGTTTGTTTCCACTCTCTCGTTACCTTCATCAAGTTCGTTGACTAACCATAGGGCTGTCACACCACTTACAACGCAGCCACAGCCATCTGTGTCATATTTTAACTGTAAAAATCCTTCTTGCCCCTGTATCTTATCGGCTATTTTATCTGCCGCTCTTTCCGTCCATTCAATATACATGATTTACATACCTCCTCATGTGTTTTCGTTTCCTCATTATAAACGATAAAAACGTTTCTGTTAATGAAACTGCTTTATGCCATTTTCAAGATACTCAAATGAAGGTCCTTTCCACCAATGTTGCTTCCATTAAGAAAATCACAGCCCAATGTTACTCATATTTCCTCTTATTTTCGATAAAAAGGCCTATTTCTAGGAAACAGCCCTTCCACTATTATTCTATTAACCTTACGCCCGCTATATCGGCGAGACGGATATAGTGAACCTGTTAAAAACAAGCGACGATATAAGCTCATTATCATTATGAATCCCGCCAAACGGGTTCCTTCAAATTCCTGATTCTACTCCATAAAGAAATAGTAGCTTACAACTCCTCTCATTTATAAGGCACGATATTTTTTCAAACTCAAAATATTGAAAGTGATAAAAACAACGGCAAATGCAAGGAGAATGAGTAAATCCATCACTACCTCAGCGAAGGTTAAGCCTTTGTACATAATACCGTTCAATGCATCCGACGCGTAGTAAAGCGGCATGATTTTGCCAATTTGCTGCAGCCAGTCTGCCATACCATCTAATGGAAAAATACCCGTAAAGAAGATTTGTGGCACGATGACGAGTGGAATAAATTGTACCATTTGAAATTCAGATGTTGCGAAACTTGATAACAATGTACCGAGGGATAATGCCACAAGCGCAACGAGAATATTCGTTAATAAAACGAGCCAAATGGAGCCGACGAGCACAATATCCAGTACATTTACCGCGTATAGTACAACAATTATAGTTTGAATGAGTGCAAACAAACCATATCCAATTACATAACCTGCAACAATTTCATATCGTTTAATCGGTGTCACAAGTAACCGTTCTAATGTACCACTTGTACGTTCCTTTAGTAGCGCAATCCCCGCTATTAAAAAAACAAAGAAGAAAACGAAAAAGCCCACCAGCATAGGACTAAAAATATCAAAAATCTTCGTATCGGCATCACCATACACATAATGCGCATCAATCGAAGGATTGTTTGCATCTCCTTGCAAGCCTTGCGCTAATTGCATTTGAACGGCCTTTGCACGAGACGGTTCATCGTTTAAAAGGGTCAGCTTCATGTTGCCATTTTCAAATTGCAGCCAGCCGTCGATGTTATTTTTGGCCATGCTCTCTTTTGAAAAATGCTTGGCAACCGTTACTTGAAAATCTGCTTGTTTCAATGCTTCAGCGATGTTTTCATCACTACCTGTAACAACGATTTTTAAATCACTCGCTTCTGAATGAAAAATAAAATACATGAGCGTTAAGATGAGCAATGGTGCAAAGAAGAGCAATGCGAGTGTTCTTCGATCTCGGAGCATTTGTCGTGTAATTCGTGTAACAAGAGATGTAATTCGCATTACAGCTCACCTACTATCTTTAAAAACACTTCATCAAACGTTTGTACCCCGTATTGTGTCTTTAATGCGGCAGGTGTGCCGGATGCGATGATTTTCCCTTCACGCAGCATCGCTAGATTATCGCAACGTTCTGCTTCATCCATTACATGCGTTGTAATGAGGATTGTTTTATGCTCATCATTTTTTAAACGTTCTAATTCCTTCCAGATGGATTGTTTCAACACAGGGTCCATACCGACAGTTGGTTCATCCAAAATTAGAATTTTCGGATTTTGGATAAGGGCAATAGCAAGTGACAGGCGACGCTTCATGCCCCCAGAATAATAAGCAACCCGAATAGACAAATCATTCGTTAACTGTACAATTTCGGCTGCATACTGAATGCGTTCTCTTTGTTCCTTTTTCGATAAACGGTATAGCTTTGCAAAAAATTCAAGATTTTCAGCCCCCGTCAGCTCTGTATATAAGGCATCGGACTGCGCCATATAGCCGATTTCTGATAGCAATGCTTCATTTGGCACTTCACAATCAAGCACTGTGATTTTTCCAGTGTCCGGCTTCATCATACCGACAATCATTTTAATTAAGGTCGTTTTCCCGCAACCAGATGGTCCTAATAAGCCGAAAATTTTTCTTTCTGCAATATTTAGGTTTAATGGCTGAATGACTTTTTTGTGTTTAAAGCCTTTAGCAATTTCCTCAATGGTAATCGCATTCACTGCACGCACACCCTTCCTCTTTTATAATTAACACGGTGTTGAATGTATCAACATTCTAAGGTAGTATTTGGTCAAATACAATCAACACATTTTTGAAGACTGTTTAGTGAAGGAGAAATTCGATGGCGACGATTCATGAGCAAAAGGCTCAAAAAACGAAATTGCAGATTCAACAGCATTTTATCGCACTTGTTGAAAAAGAAGGATTTCAGCATGTATCGGTGAAAAAAATTGCAGATCGCGCGAGCATTAATCGAGGTACATTCTATTTGCATTATGCAGATAAATATGAGTTGATGGATCACATACAACAGGAATTGTTAGCAGAACTTCAATTACGCATTACTTCTATTCTACCAAAAGAGGCTTTTTTAGCCCTCCATCAGCAACAACTATATCCACCCTTTATAGCGATTTTTCAATTCATTAGTGAGCATGCCAGCGCATTGCGTGCCATTCTTGGCGATCACGGAGACCCCTCTTTTGCCAAAAAATTGAAGCATGTATTTGGTGAAATACTATTAGAACGTTTAATTCGTCAACATCCAGCAGCACAAAATGATGCTTTTCGTAATTATATGCACGCCTTTATGACTTCAGCCATTTTAGGTGTAATCCAGGAGTGGCTGGATAATTGCGAAGAGCAAACGGTAGAAGAAATGGCGAAAATCCATTTTCAAATTTTAAACTTCATCAGTCATTTGCGTGCATTCATTGAGAAATAACCTGAATGCTGTCCGAATTTTCGTTCGGGGAGCTATGAAATTTTAACTTGCCTTACTATCTAGTTGGTTAAATCGTAGAAATAGCCTGTTTTGATCAATCCTTTTGTTTTAAAAAACAGGCTATGGCAATTAACCAAAAATCATACTTAATATTCAATTTCAATAATGTTTACTAACTTTAAGATACACTTCTCGGATGCATGACTAATAATTCGTAATTCTCCTTTTAGTCCATCGATATAATGAATATTRCCAAGAAATTTTTTAATTTCACCTTTTTGATAATAAGTAAATTGTAGAGTAATGTTGTCTTCCATGGCCCTACAGATAATTTCATTGAATTCTTCATATTTTTGTTCATCTAAAACCGGCTTTTCGACTTTATCCAGACCTTCATTATATTCTCTTAGTAATTTTACATGTTCTGGTAACATCATTGAAACCCATTTGATACGGCCCCTGTCGCGAATCACCTCGAAACACCCACTTTTCCATTGCATTTTGTGTAACATTATTATATAAAATCATTTGTCACTACTGAGCTTTCTATCACGCCTTATGCCCACCAAGCAGCCTACTTCGGTAAACAGCTGTACCTGCTTCTGTATACGAAACCGCACGCAACAGTGATTTTGATCCATATTTATGGCGAATCCGGTCAACCGTATAACCCAACTCCCGTTTTTTCCAGCGCGAAGCATCAAATAAAGTCAGCTGCATCTCGTTATCATCCACAATATTTGAGAGCGTGACCGCTATGCTTCGAACTGTTTTTTGCTTATTATAGTTCTCATGAAAAAGCTCCAGACAGACTTTATATAACTCCATCGTAATGTTAGTCGGTTCGTTAATCGAACGAGAACGGTGAAAACCTCCGCCAAACTCATTCTTGCTGTAGCCAATGCTTAGACTGACCGTCCTTCCTGCCTTTCGATGGGTACGTGCCCTTCTTCCAACTTCTTCGCAAATTTCCAATATGACCTGCTTGACCTCATGCTCCTCCTTATAATCTCGCAGTAGAATTTGACTTTTGCCAAAGCTGACCTGTCCTTCAATAATCGCTGCTCCCATATCCGATAAATCTATTCCCCAAGCGTGGTGGTAGAGCTGATTGCCCATAATTCCAAACTTCGCTTCAAGTAATTCAAGATCATAATTGGCAAGCTGGCCAACCGAAAATATCCCCATTCCATGAAGAGTTTTTTCTACGCGTCTTCCGATCCCCCACATTTCACGAAGCGGAGAAATCGGCCAAAGTTTGTTTGGAACATCTTCATACTTCCATTCGGCAATCCCTTTATGTTTGGCCTCCAAATCAAGGCAAAGCTTCGCCATCAGCATGTTTGGCCCAATTCCAATGGCACATGGGAGTTGCAATTCCCGTTCGATTTCATCTTTTATTTTTTCGGCTATCACCCGGGTGTCTCCCCATAAAGAAGCGGCTCCATCGACTTTCACAAAACTTTCGTCCACACTATATACATGAATCGCTTCTTTCGGGACATAGCGGTTGAACAAGCGGGTAATTTCCGTCGAAATCCTTAAATAGGTTGCCATTTTAGGTTCAACGAGGACAATTCTTGGATCATTCGGGATCTCAAACATCCGCGAACCTGTCTTAATACCAAATTCCCTTTTCATTTTTGGAGAAGCCGCAAGCACAATGCTACCCGTCCTATTCAAATCACCAACCACCGCTAGATAACATTCGAGTGGATTCAAACCAAGCATGACCGCTGAACAGCTTGCATAAAAACTTTTCATATCGATACACATAATTGATTGTTTCGGCATCGTCCTATAATCCATCATTTCTTCACCCTAATAAGAATATACGTTCGCTTTTTATTATATCCATAACTTTAACCGAATATACGTTCTCTTTCAATGGAAGTTTTATTACAAATTTCTACTTTTTAAGGTAATCACCTTCAAAAAACAAAATAACCCTAATAAATACTCATTTTCCATAAAAATACATTATAACCAAATAGTTTTTAAAAAAATAGATTAATTAGTATCTTGAATAATTAAAAATACAACTAAATTCCCATTATTCATTTAAAACAACATCCCTTTTCAATAGCCTTTAGTCTAATCTTATTTTAGTCTTACTGCCCATCTTTTGTAATGAAACTGTAATCAAAAATATGTCGTATTGTCACAATGGTATTGTAGGATAATATTGTAAAGAATAATAGAAAGAAAGATAGAGAGAGAGAGAGGAAATGAGAATTATGAAGAAATGGATTGCTTCAGCTGCCGTTGCTTCTGCAATGATGCTAACCCCACTGCAAGCCTTTGCAAATATTGGAGATCAAACCCTCAGACCCGGAATGACTCATAGCGATGTCAAACAACTACAACAACTTTTAAAAACTAAAGGTTATTTCACATATTCAGGTTCACTGACTACATATTATGGCACCTATTCTGTGTCCGCAGTAAAAAAATTCCAAAAAGCCAAAGGGTTAACTGCCGACGGAATTGCCGGCCGTGGCACATTTAATGCGCTTGGTGTTTATAACGTCAATAATACAAGCTTGATCAGCTATGCAAAAACCTTAATAGGAAAACCCTACAAATGGGGCGGAACAACACCAACTGGATTCGACTGCTCAGGCTTCGTCTATTACGTATTCCAGAAATCACAAGGAATTACCTTACCACGTACAACATCATTGCTCTATTCCAATACTGGTTTAAAAGTATCTTCACCATCTAAAGGTGATCTTGTATTCTTTGATACTTCTTCTGGAAGAACAGGAGTATCACATGTTGGAATCTATATCGGAAATGGTCAATTCATTAGTGCTACGTCTTCAAAAGGAATAACCATCACTGATATGGATAATTCTTATTGGAAACCAAAATACCTAGGTGCGAAAACTTTATAAAATCCGATAATAAGAACATAGGCTAAGTTCTTATCAGCCGATTCATAGAGAAATTCCTAAAAATAAACCGGACAGAATTTATATATGATTCTGTCCGGTTTATTTTATATATAAGATTTCATCCGTGAAATCTTCTACAGTCACTATAAATGATGAATCTAAGTTAGAACGATTCATCATTTCGATATTATACACATGCTCTGAAGGTAAATGCATGACTTCAAGTACCATGAATCGTTGACTTTCCGCTTTGCTCATGTGCTCAATTGCAGCAGTTACCGCCTTTTGTTCCGCCAAGCTCTTTTCGTCCGTTAGCACGCGAATCAATTCTGCTTCCGCTTTCGCAGGATATGTTTTCTTAATACCACCCCGATGCCATGGTTTTACTTTCATCCCGATAACCAAGTCCGAGTAGTTGAGGTCCTTCCCGTGTTGATCTTGTATATATGTACGATTGGTTACCTTGTAATACGTCCCTTTAATCAAAATCCGATTATCGTCTAGATCCGTAATAAAGCC
>NZ_JBFUIB010000126.1:0-9033 GCF_056402095.1 Peribacillus sp. P4_C12 | reverse complement strand
GAATTAAATCGGACAATCGAATTAATATCTGAAGATGAAGCTGAAAAATTGGTGGATCGAATACTTAAATCCAAGAAAATCTTTGTGGCGGGTGCAGGTCGTTCTGGATTTATGGCCAAGTCTTTTGTAATGCGCATGATGCACATGGGGTTAGAAGCCTTTGTAGTGGGAGAAACCGTAACCCCTGGTTTAGAAAAAGATGATATTTTAATTATCGCTTCTGGTTCAGGAGAGACAAAAAGTTTGGTGTCAATGGCAGAAAAGGCTAAAAGTTTAGAAGCAACTGTCGCAGTTGTCACCATTTCCCCTGATTCGACCATTGGAAAAATAAGCGATTTAGCTATTAAAATACCTGCCAAACCTAAGGCTGGTGCAGACAGTGACTACAAAACCATACAGCCTATGGGGTCCTTATTCGAGCAAAGTCTCTTGTTATTATTCGACTCTATCATATTAAGCGTGATGGATCAAAAGGAATTAGCCGGCCAAACTATGTTTGGAAGACATGCAAATCTAGAGTAGGGTTAGGCAAAAAGTTATCCCCTTATACTCTTAAGTGCATGACTAGTAATTTATAAAAATAGAAGAACATACTATATATTATCTTGGTAAAAAAATCCATAGACAGAAACATATAACTATAAAGAGCTGTCAATTTTGTGATTATAATGCCATCCTAATTTTTGTAAAAATAAACATCTTTCTGGGCAATTTCACCATTTGGTGAGGTTGCCTTTTTTGTTTAAAGGTGAAATATTTTATTATCCATTTTTCGCCTTATTCATTTCCCTTTTTCTCCTTTATTTAGGAATGATGGATAGATAAAATCTTTAATGGTATATAAAATATTAGGAAAATAAAAAATTATCTCTTTGAATGAGAATATTTTAAGGAGAGAGAAATTTCAAATAGGAAACAATACAGCTTAAATTTTCCTTATACTATATTGAAAAACAGCATAAAAAAGCTCTAAGGGAAAATATTAAAACGTTCTTGGGTGCTGTAATAATGGCTATTGATTTGAACTATTTATCATCCCGAATTTAATTTATAGATGGAGGAATTAAAGGTTCCAATTATCCTTTCTCTTATAACCAATATTCTTTTTATCTTAAACATTCTTACTTGGATTTAAGCAAATAGTTAAACCTTTCGCTCTTTCTAAATTATTTGAAATCTTATCTCTTATTTTACTGTGGATATGTTACTCGCTACCTTCTTCGGAGGAAGGTTTGTAGAAGGAGAGATAGGTTTTAGTAATACGGTATGGAGGTGCTTTAGATGGGTCAGAAATCCTTGTTAATCCAGAAACTTTTTAGCCCCACCTCGGCATTGATAAATTGGGAGTTTAGCGGGAACATTACTATTTTTGTTAGAGTTTACCTTATGTTTCATGTAATTTTACAGTATCTATCTAAATAAAAAGGAGAACCTTCTAATAATCAAAGGCTTCTCCTTTTTATGAAAAAAAGTTCGTTAAGACCATGCCCTTCCTAACACAAGAGAATCTTACCGATCACTTTTGAAAGGACCAATTCTTTTACTTCTCCCTACTATTATGTCCCAGTCAACTAACAACCTTATACTTTTATCACATATGACCTTGCTATATAAAGACATAATAGTGACAATGCAGGGATTCCAATTATCGATAGATATGGAGCAAATGCAAATCCCCAAAACTCGCTCATTTCTAACATACAATTCCCTTCTTTCCTTTTAACTTCACTAAATTATTCCGGTATCATGCATCCGCTCTTCACCAAAACTTGTAAGAGCAAACTTAAATAATATCCTGCCCGCACCGAAGTGCTCTCCCTCGTCTAATTTTTCTTCAACGGTTTCGATAAGTGCACCTGAAAATAAGTCAGTTAAAGTTACTCGCACGTTGCCCATTGCATAAGCTCCAGCCAATTCATACTCCTTAAGAATTTGCCTTGCTATATCATAATCCCATATCCCTTTACCACTTTTCTCCTTGGTATTTTCATGAATTATTTGCAAAATCCTTCCTTTAATATGAATTTTACCCATTTTAAATCACCTCCTCATTATTTTTATTAGCTGAAGGCGTTAGACTACCCGAAGGCACTGATCGAATTTCCTCTTCATCCCGTTTTTCAGTAAACATGACAAACCCTCCAATAATTACAACCAAAGCTCCCAAAACGAAATTCCATTCGGGCATAGTAAGTGTGAAGATACTTATAAAAATTATTGCAAATAATCCATATAAGTCCCCGATTGCTTGACCCCTTCCAACGCCAATCAATGGGAAAGATTTATACCATGAAACGTAACAAAAACCAAATGTGATACCCGCTAAAAGTAACCAGGTTATCGGTAAAATTGTCATGGTTTGTAAAATTGTTTTAAGGACAGGTGCATCCATGAAAATTGAAATAAATGGTAGGATTATAGCTACCCACCAGAATACTTCACCTGTAAATCTAAGAGTTAAGCCTACATCAGGGTCTGTGACATCTAATGCTCTTCCAGCAATAGCTCCTTCAACACCCCAGCCAATTGCAGCCATTAAACCTCCTAAGTATCCCAACCAAGCACCTGAACTGCTACCCTGTATTTCTTCTATTATACCTGGAGCAAATACGACAATACCTCCTACAATAATTGCAGCAATACCTATAATAGCTCTTCGCGTTATCTTTTCACCATACCACTTATACGCTAATATGGATCCTACAATCGGATACATCAGTGCTGCAACAGCTGCAAAAATACCACCGATATAACCGATTGCTAAGAAACTCCCAAAAATCGCCATTGGTCCTCCAAATATTGCAGCCAAGAAATACCACTTAGTTATTTTTCTAAATTGAACAAGAGTTCGCCCATATTCCTTCCACTTACCGAGAACACCGGTCCATACAAACATAAAGAATAGGACTGATATTGCATTTAAAGCGGTAATTACAGCTGTTGCTGTTAAATACTCAGCATTTGTATCAGCCAGAGTAGTAAAGGGAAACTCATACCAAATAGCAGATCCAGGCACATACCATGCTCCCCATAAGATAGCAGCCCATAAAGCCCACATAAATCCCCAACGAACCATCTTTTGTTTGTATTTAGTTCTTGCAGCTTCTACAGAATTCATAATTCCCTCCTAAATAAAATCGTTTTTTCATACCTAAAAGCAAGTTTTCACGATTTTTTCGTTGCTCCTGAACAGAGTCAAGTTGCAGAAAAAGGGTATTTATAACTGAATTTTCCGGTAATATAATTTTTATGAATCGGTAAACATGAGTTTAAATAATAGTTACTCTATAGATGTGAACCACTTTAAATAAAGTGTATACCTTTGCTTTTGGCTCAAATAATTGTATTCTATTTTTKTTAATTTTTACTTCAATACTTTTTATTATTTTCCCTACTGCTTTTTAACCGATCGATCTCTTCATGTAAGTTGGATAATCTTAATTAAAAATCAGAAAAGCCTACTTGATTTTCTCAATTATCGAGATGAAGTTAAATTTTTACATAAAATAACATGAAGTATCAAACTTCTTAAACTAACAAAAATAAGGTATTTCAAGATTGGGACAAAACCTTTTTTGACCGAATCTATCAAATCAAAAAGGAGAACCTATTTGATTATGATATGTTCTCCTTTTAATAGAAAAGTATTATTTTTATATCTCCAACCGAAACAAGGGAATTCTACCTATCGCCATTGAGAAACCTAACTCTATTGGTTATCTTTGTTAGTTGAAAAAGAAAATAAACATATTCTATGGATCTAATAGCTGTGTTAATAAAATCTTATAGCCTTGATTTTAAAAACCCTTCTATTTGCCGTTTATGATGGTCATCGTGTGGAATAAAATCTTCTAGAAAACTATTAACAGTGAAATTATTACCACTACTATCGATATAATTATTAAATAACTTTTCTTCTGATAGCAGCTTTAAAGTATCAATTAGTTCTTGTCGATAATGTAAAGTCTGATTGATAATCTCTTCTTGATCTTTTGTTTTAACATACTCAACAGCATTTTTATTAAATTCATCAATATTAAAATCTTGTACGGTTACAGATTGGTTTGTGTATATCTTTACAATTGCTTCCTCAAGAATATATTTATCCCAAAACATAATATGTCCGATAATATCTCGAGCACTCCATTTATTTTCAGCAATTGGGGATGTCCACATATCCTCATTCAAGTTTCGTAATGATTCAACAAATGATATAAACCCTTGAAACTCGTTAATCATTCCATTTATATTTTTGGTTTTCATCTTTTTCTCCTCTCAAACCCTGGGATTTCAAACCTTATTTATTACTTAAATGTTTCTTTTTAATTCATCCAGCTGATTTTGTAATTTCGCTTTTATTAAGATTATTTGCTTTATAGATAAAAATATATTTTGATACAACATAGTAACAAATTCCGGTTACAAAGAAAGTTGGAATACCAGCAGTCGTGTAGTAGAAAAGCTCGCTTGGATGATTTAATAATGGATTATACAATAGCCAATAAACGATTGTTCCTAATATAACACTTAAGATCGCTGATGGATTAAAACCGTACCAGTACTTGTAAATTCCATTTGTATTATATAAATCTCGCACAGATATGTTTTGTTTTTTAACAAAGAAAAAATCGGTAACAATAATACCGCTAAATACTGACATACTAAATGAAATGAGCRGTATAAAAATATTATATGAATTATAAAAAGCAGGAGTAATAACCAAAAATATAATAGGTATGTTAGCCGCCAATGCCCCCCCCCATTTTTGTTTAGGAAATATTGTTTTAAAACTAATAGCTTGCGAGTACATATAGAAAATTGCCGCTGTAACATTTCCTAAAATTAAAAGTGCTAAGCCGACGACTCCAAGTAATGTACCACCGATTTTTGTCATCCAGTCTGTTGGATTTAACGATCCAGTCACCAACGCCATAAAAACGGCTAAAATAGCTGCAATGCATAATCCTATTCCATAAGCAAAGAATCCGCCATTAAAGGCACCTTTTTCATTTTTGGAAAGACGACTATATTGACCTATATATGGAAGCCAAGAAAATGCAAGCCCTACGTTTAGCTCTATTGCTGTTGCAAAGGATCTTCTGGCAGTATCGTAAGGTTCTGCAGGTTGTAGCGCAAACACCTTATCTAATCCTTGACCAAATAAAACCACTCCTAGTAATACCAAGATAAGTATTAGCATTGCTGGAGCCCCAACCCAGTTGAAATATTTAATAACAATAGGTCCTTTTGAAGTAACAAAAAGACAAAAAAGAATTAACAAAACGGAGAAAAAAGGAACACCAAAACTACTTACAGTAAATATATTATTAACGTTAAACAAATTTAATATTTCAACCATTGCCTGACCTGACATATACATGCAAAATGTAGCATATCCTATTGTTGTTATTGCAAACAATCCGTAAAATACATTAGCCCCAGAATACCCCAACGAACTTCTAAATCCGACAAACGTATCAATTCCATATCTAGCAAAATAAATCGCGATAGGCATAAATAAAAATATTGGGATGGCATTTCCGAAGAAAATGGCACCGATTGAATCTTTAGCATCTAACATAATTCCAGTGTATCCACCGGTAAGCAAGCTAAAACAAGATAAGCCTGTCCCCAGTTGAACAAGAAGAAGGCTCCAAAACCCTAAAACTCTATCATTTTTTCTAGCAGGTAAAAAACCAAATGCCACATCTTTTGAAATAGATGTATTTTCACTCATAATACGCCTCCTGACCTCTGAAATCGCTTTCAATTTTCTTTCCTTTCTCACGGCTCCAAATTCAACTAAGCATAAACACTCTTTAATTTTTAAAAATTATTTAAAACTTTAGATTGTGTAATCAGGAAGCAAAGATAACTCTCTATATCTTATTTAATTGATAATCAAAAAAATTAGAAATACACTGATTGCAATAACAAAAAGAATTGAAGCGAAAGTATCTAAAAATGTAATTTTGTTTACCTCAAAATCTTGGTCCTCAATTTCCTCTAGTCGGTTATTTAAATCAGAATATAGTTGACTAATAAACGGATTACTCGATCCTATATTCTTTAAAACAACATCATCTGAATCTTTCAAAACAACATCTACTGCTTTGTTTAAAACAATATCTTCTGTACTCATATATTTACCTCCATCTTTTTTGAGTTACAATCTCCTTTTAAAAAACTGTGTGAATACGTTTCACACAGTTTTAAAACATTTTTTGTCAAGAATTCCTCTACTAAAAGAAGTTTTGCGAGAAGTTAAAACTAGAAAGTGTCTTTGCTGATTAGTTCGTCGAGTGAAAGACGACTTGAAAGACACGCAGGAGATGTAGTATTACCGAAAGTTATTAACATTGAAGGATTGTAGCGATACATTGAACGCATTCAGGGATTTTTCTAAAACAAAAACACCTATCAGTCAAGTGTCAAAGCTCTTTGCTTTTACACGGCCAACAGTAGATTCATTGCGGCGAAAGACGTGTTGCTTATAGCTTCGTCTCGACCAAATTGTATTGTGGATTGGATGTGTATTGCCATTTACTTGTTTTACCTTTACATCACGTACATTTGATGTTCTTTTTTATATTACATGAGGTCCAAATTAACTGTACTGGTGATCACTCTTGGTCCCTTTTAGTGTTTTTTGCATAAAGATGACTTCCTCGCTCAAAGCGGCCACACGCTCTAGTACTTCTCTATCAACCAGTTCATTTTGAGGGCTGAAATGGTCATTATGAGCATAAACAAATCCTGGTGCAACAAACGCACGGAAATAACCAGCGATTGGCTTCAGTTGATTTTCCACGACTAAATAATGTTGATACGTTCCTCCAGTGGCAATAAACCCCATTACTTTGTTGCGAAAATCCTTCGGATGAATTAAGTCAAACAAGTTTTTAAGAGCGCCGGTGATTGAACCCTGGAAGATCGGTGTACCGATAATGTAAAAATCTGCTGAGGAAACGATATCAATCACTTTTTTCGTATCTTCATTATATGTTGACGGATCACGCCCATCACAGAACTGAACATTATAATCTTTCAAATCAAGCAATTCCACTTCGATTTCCGGTTGGTTTCGCTGTACTTCATCTAATACTTTTTGAACGACAACCCGGGGTTTCGATCCAATAATCGTCCCTGAAATTCCCAGTAACTTCATTTTATTTCCTCTCCTTATAATTGTTTCTGTCATCGAAAATCAATTTATATCTTAAAGTTTTCCTACCTCATGATAAACGAGTCAGGAACGGGCTTGTACAAGGTAAATACTCCAACCACTTTGCTATGGAATACAATGGTGAATTATCGCCAATTATCAAAAATGAAATTTTGGAATAATGGATTCAAAGTTACTCCAATTTTTTTAATGATGTCAGTGAAACTCCAATCTTATATGATAAAAAGCCCGATGAACGATGATCATAAAAATGATCATCGTCATCTTTTTAACAGAAATTTTCTATATTAAAGGATTTACTAAAACTTCAAACCCCTCTTATTCAAACCACGGAACTTCGATTAAGGTACGACCAATCCATTCACGTAAAATTTCGTTGGTAGGTCCCATTAGTGCACCGGCGCGACCATCGCGTAAGAATTTTTCCACTTGACCTGTCAGATATCCTCTTCCGCCTGAAACTTGCAGTGCTTGATTTGTTACTTGGATGACAATATCAGCTGCATGGGTCTTTAGCTGCCATAGAGGGTAAAGACACTCTGATAATGGAAGACCCTTTTTAATGCATTCGTCCATTCCCGCAGCTGTTCGATAGAGCAAGCTTCTTGAACTGTCGACCAAAATTTGAGCTTTTGCCAGTTCATGACGTATAACTTGATAACTGGCAACATTTTTCCCCGTATCTGCGTGAACCTTTTTCTTAGCACTATCAATCGCCGCGTTAAGTGCGCCTTGAGCAATACCAGTCCAGCAGGAAGCAGTTCCTAATAAAAACAATGGATCGATTGTATTGTCATTATAATAATTCATTCCACCTTCACCACCAAGGCGGTCTTCGGTTGGGACAAAAACATCATTAAATTTCATTGGACCGCTGGAATTTCCACGTAGACCCATGGCTGAAAATGGAAAAGATTCAACCCCATCCTGTGCGTTTTTTACAAGTAAAAACATTAAATTATCTTTCTCTAAACTGTTTGGATAAGATGTTGCAACAACATACCAATCCGCTTCTCCAGCACTTGTGACAAATGATTTATCTGCATTCAATAAGTACCCATTGCCATATCGCGGAGCTGAACTGACAACGTTCCAAAAATGACTTCCGGTTGCCGGTTCACTGAAAGCCAGTCCACCAACTTCTCCTTTAAGTACCCCAGGGATATAGCGCTTACGTTGTTCTGGTGTTCCTGCTGTATAAAGCGTTTGTACTGCTGCTGTATGCATTACCCAGCACATTGTTGAAGAAGCGCAATATTGGGCAAAACTTTCAGCTAATACAGCAAATCCGGTAAACCCGGCTCCAAGTCCTCCATCAGCAGCCGGAATGGTAACAGCACCAAACCCAGCCTCAGCGATTGTTTTTAAACTCTCACGGGGATAAACGCTTTGTTGATCAGAAATGGAAGCCCGGGGAAGTAAATGATTTTTCCCAATTAAATGCGCCTTTTCTTGAAGTTCCTCATACCCTGATGGGCAAGTCCACCAACTTGGAATTTGCATAACCCCTTCGTCTACTGCTGTGTTATTAATAGCCAATTTTCTTCACTCCTTAGTTAGTTTTATTAATATTTAGGCGATTCTGGAATGTATGATCGAGAAAATTGCATCCCATCATCACCCTTCCCAAAGCAAATATGTTTCATGAAATTCTTCTAGACTTATTTGGCTTTTTTAACGTTTTACATAAATAATGGTTCAGGCAAACGGTGTCCGGTATAAATGGCATCCCCATTGCTCTCACCATCAAAAATAACGGTTGTGTCAGGAGTGAAAATTAAAACGTCGCCCGCTTCTGCAACATACTTTATCCCTTGATCGTCACGAACAATAATTTTTCCCTTTAT
>NZ_JBFUIB010000125.1:0-9042 GCF_056402095.1 Peribacillus sp. P4_C12 | reverse complement strand
GAAAAAACCCATTAAACGGTAAAATAGAGCCCGTTACGGTGACGTTTTCAGCAAATGCAAAAGAAGTACCGGAAGCCTATGAGCTCTTACTGTTCGATGCTTTGCGTGGCGATCCAACTTTCTTTGCCCACTGGAATGAAGTTGAATTATCTTGGAAGTGGGTTCAACCTATTTTGGAGGTATTTGAAGAAAATGCCCTTATCCTACATCCTTATCGTTCAGGTTCGATGGGGCCAGATGCTTCTCATCAATTATTGGAAGAGGACGGATTTAAGTGGTTATAGGTTTTGATGCATGTTTGGAAATTGAATCCTTCTATTGAGAACATAATTTCATGCATTCCTATAGGCTGCCAATTTAGAAAAACTAAAAGAAGTAAAAAGGGTTCAAAACCAAAATGAAAAAATAAGTAAACTAATAGCGTTAAAATGAATCACCGTGAAAGGCCTTTATTTTAAGTAGATTTTCAAATGGGAAGGGGAAGTATTTTTGGCTATTTCTTTTGATTATTCCAATGCTTTATCATGTATGAAAAAAAAGGAAGTAGATCATCTAAGTGAATTTGTAAAGGCAGCTCATAATCGGCTTCATGAAAAAAAAGGCCTTGGATCCGATTTTCTTGGCTGGGTGGATTTGCAGATTCACTATGATAAAGACGAATTTGAGCGAATCAAACAAGTTGCTGAGAGAATCCGAGATAATTCAGATGCTCTTATTGTCATTGGTGTCGGTGGGTCTTATTTAGGTGCAAGAGCAGCAATTGAAGCATTGACCCACAGTTTTCATAACCAGGTGAACAATACAACACAAGTTTATTTCGCAGGTCATAATATCAGTTCCACTTATATGGCTCATTTATTAGAACTATTAGAGGATAAAGATATTTCTGTTAATGTTATCTCTAAATCGGGAACAACGACGGAACCAGCCATTGCTTTCCGTATTCTTCGTGAATATATGGAGAAAAAGTATGGAAAAGAGGAGGCAAGAAAACGGATTTATGCTACCACTGATCAAGCCAAAGGCGCATTAAAAAAGCTTGCTGACGAAGAAGGATATGAAACCTTTGTGATTCCCGATGACGTAGGAGGAAGATATTCTGTTCTGACATCAGTCGGTCTTTTACCCATTGCTGTAGCTGGACTGAATATTGATCGAATGATGGAAGGTGCAGTAGAGGCCTACCATAAATATAACAATTCAGATCTTTTATCTAATGATTGCTATCAATATGCTGCTGTACGGAATATTCTTTACGGCAAGGGGAATGTTATCGAATTACTTGTTAACTATGAACCCTCTCTCCATTATGTATCTGAATGGTGGAAACAGTTATTTGGTGAAAGTGAAGGGAAAGATCAGAAAGGACTTTTCCCTGCATCAATTGATTATACCACTGGTTTGCATTCCATGGGTCAATATGTACAGGAAGGTCGACGAAATCTGATAGAAACTGTTTTACATGTTAAGAAACCTCGTGTTGAGTTGACGATTCAAGAAGAGCCAGAAAATATCGATGGATTAAATTTCTTGTCCGGAAAGACGATGAATGAAGTGAACATAAAAGCTTTTCAGGGGACAGTATTGGCCCATATAGACGGTGGAGTACCTAACCTGATTGTAGAACTGGATGAAATGAATGAATATAACTTTGGTGAAATGATTTACTTTTTCGAAAAGGCCTGTGCTATTAGCGGATACCTGTTAGGTGTGAATCCGTTTGATCAGCCGGGAGTTGAATCTTACAAGAAGAATATGTTTGCCTTACTTGGAAAGCCAGGCTTTGAAAAAGAGAAGAAAGAACTGGAGCAGCGTTTATCCAAGTAAATAGCTTGAATCAATAAGGTTTATTTTTTATTAACTCGAAATGAGATTTAAAGTTAGACTTCATAGTAGCTAAGCTTGATTTTAAAAAATAAGAAGGGACGAATTGACCATGGCAAAACAACAAATTGGTGTGATCGGTTTAGCCGTAATGGGTAAAAATCTCGCGTTAAATATTGAAAGTCGAGGTTATTCTGTTTCTGTTTACAACCGTTCCTCTGGAAAAACAGAAGAATTTTTAAAGAACGAAGCAGAGGGGAAAAATATTGTTGGTGCGAATAGCATTGAAGAATTTGTTCATTCATTAGAAAAACCACGCAAAATTTTATTAATGGTTAAAGCAGGCGTACCAACAGATGCAACGATTGAGTCGTTAAAGCCATACCTTGAAAAGGGCGACATTCTCATCGATGGCGGAAATACATTTTTCCAAGACACAATTAGACGTAATAAAGAATTAGAAGCCACAGGTGTCCACTTTATTGGTACAGGTGTTTCAGGTGGGGAAGAAGGAGCATTGAAAGGTCCATCTATTATGCCTGGTGGCCAAAAAGAAGCGTATGATCTTGTAGAGCCAATTTTGAAAGCGATTTCGGCAAAAGTAGAAGGAGATTCTTGTTGTACATATATCGGTCCTAATGGTGCCGGCCATTACGTAAAAATGGTCCATAACGGTATCGAGTATGGCGATATGCAGTTAATTTCAGAAGCTTATTTCATTATGAAACAGGTGCTTGGTTTAAGTGCACAAGAACTTCATGAAGTATTTGCAGAATGGAACAAAGGGGAATTAGATAGTTATCTAATTGAGATTACAGCTGACATCTTTACAAAGGTGGATAAAGAAACAGGTAAACCAATTGTTGATTTAATATTAGATACAGCAGGCCAAAAAGGTACAGGTAAATGGACAAGTCAAAGTGCCTTAGATTTAGGAGTATCACTTCCAATCGTCACAGAATCTGTGTTTGCTCGCTTTATTTCTGCCTTGAAAGAAGAGCGAGTTAAGGCAAGTAAGCTTTTAAAAGGACCTGAGGAGCGGGCGTTTGAAGGTAATAAAGAAGAGTTAATTGAATCAGTACGCAAAGCTTTATATATTAGTAAAATTTGTTCGTACGCACAAGGCTTTGCCCAAATGCGTTCTGCGTCTGAAGAGTATGATTGGAATCTTCGCTATGGTGATATTGCCATGATTTTCCGTGGTGGTTGTATCATTCGTGCACAATTCTTGCAAAAAATTAAAGATGCTTATGATCGTGATCCTAACTTACCAAACTTATTAATAGATTCGTACTTTAAAGAAATTGTAGAAAGCTATCAATCTGCATTACGTGAAGTGCTCGCAGTGGCAATTCAGCGAGGTATTGCGGTACCATCATTCTCCAGCGCATTATCTTACTATGATAGTTATCGTACTGAGACGTTGCCAGCAAATCTGATACAAGCACAACGTGATTACTTTGGTGCGCACACATATCAACGTGTAGATAAGGAAGGCATTTTCCATACAGAATGGTTTCAAAAGTAAGTAAATTAATAGTATAGAGGGTTTTGATTGTTGATTGAGCAATAATGGGTTCAAGCGTGAAATGGAATACAGAAGAAATGAATTGTGTATTTAATTTCAGATAAACCGAAATAGAATATTGGGATGAGAGTAACACGATCTTGCTGTGTTAAATGAGTGGGATTTACTCTATGATCTTCCCGAGAAATAAAAAAAAACACATTATCCCAATATTCAGGAAAATCAGATTTTGTTTTTTCGTTATCTGTGTGAATATAGGGACATCCCATAATAATTATCGGAATTTTGTTAATATTCTTAACGGTTCCAGGGGCAATAGGATGAATCTTGTTTGAAAATGTAAGGTTTTGTAGTAGGTACACTAATAAAAATTTAGGAGTGAAGAAGATGAGCGAAAAAACAGTAACAAAAACGGAATACAATTATTTAAGTCAAAAACCAGGTGTACAGTTAATTAAAGCAGGCACTTATTCAAAGATAGAATTAGATGGTGTWTTGGSGCAACCAGCACTTAAAAGYCAAATTATTGACGTACCGGTCACTTCAAATGTAAGCGCTTTGCAAATGGGTTATTTCTCCATGCAGCCTTCAGAAGATTTTGAATTCACGTATACGTTCTTAGAAGTGAAAACTGTRATAAAGGGAAAAATTATTGTTCGTGACGATCAAGGGATAAAGTATGTTGCAGAAGCGGGCGACGTTTTAATTTTCACTCCTGACACAACCGTTATTTTTGATGGTGAGAGCAATGGGGATGCCATTTATACCGGACATCGTTTGCCTGAACCATTATTTATGTAATTAACGATTAAAAAGAACCAACACCCACACCCTATAAAATGAATTTGGTTGAGACTTATATTCTCCTGCAGGATGACACAATGAGTGGGTTACCTAGAATGAAAAGACAAGCTCATAAGTGAAGTCTATAAAACATTCTATAGAGGTGATACGCACTCTATAGAATGTTTTTAGTATTTTTATAAACAAACCAATTCTTCTATATATCCTATTTTTAAGGAGGAAAAAGAATGGCAAAAGTTGATACCATATCTGTACAAAAGGGAAAAATTCCAAATTCACCTTTAATAGATCGTTTCCCATTTCCGTTTAAGGGAGATTTCTATCGTTATTCAAATAATTCCGAGCCCCTTGTTTCGGGAAATGTAACTGATATTACTCCAGAGTATTTCGAGGAAATTGAATTGAAAAAGCAGATTTTAGTCAATAGGAAAAAGTCAGCCTTTCAATCCTTTTCACATTCTTTTGAAGCGCAATGGGAAATTTTAGAGATGATTATGCATGAGATGGTATCCGAGTATCCAAACTATTTTAGTTTAAGTAAAGATGGGGATAATTGGATATTCAGAAATCATTTACTAGGAGAAGAACAATCCTTTACTTTCGGCAATCTTTCAAGTTTACCCTATGAACCGTTAGATTTTATTGGGAGGCATGTTCAAGAGGATCTAATTTATCTTGGGCAAAGGGATGGAGAGCTTTATATGGATGCAGGGTCGTTGTGCTTTCCAGCGAATTGGTCGATTGCCTTTGATCTTGGGATGAAATTCTTAGAAATTCATTCTCCTGTCCCGCACTCCTTTTCTCGTAGTGGTTTAGCTGAGAAGGTTCGCAGCTTCATCTTAAGAATGGAAGCGGGAAATTCTTGGACTCGGTTTAACTGGACGTTAACAATTGAGCCAATCCTCGATACGGCGCCTGAAACATTTGATGAATGGGGACCAAAAAAGGACAACGTTACTGCTGATAATGCGGGACAATTAGTTTATTTAAGAGTAGAAGATCAAAGGTTGTTCCGTCTCCCTCGCAGCAACGGTATTTTATTTGGCATCCACACTCATCTGATTTCACTTGACGAAATGAGTGAAAATCAACAATGGACAAAGCAGTTTTATAATGTGCTAACTGACATACAAGATGATATAGCAGAGTACAAAGGGTTTATTTCTTACAAAGATAAAATACTGAAATATTTAGAAAATAAAATAGAAGAATCTTCTTCAATTTAATAAAAGGGAGGGGGGAAATTGGATACAATAAAATGTCTTATTCAAGAAGAGAGAACATTTGATCAAGGTTTTGTGGCAGAAGTGAAAGTGGTAGAAGGCTCAATCCCTCAAATGATAGGTGTTGCAGGCCAAGTTCAATGCAATGATACTATTTATCAACTCCCAATTCAAATAGTTGAAACGTGTAAGAATGATAGAAAATACCGTCTCTTTTTCAGTACCGAAGCTTATCAAGAACAGAAACGTTTGCAAATAGCGGAACAGCTTCGATATCAAATATTCGAGTTGAAAGTTTCGGATAATTCATTTTTTCAACTTCAACCTAGCGATAGAAAAATGTTACTACTAATTGATGAACCAGCTCTTTTTGAAAGTTTAGCAATTATTGATTTCCTTTCTTTAAAAAAGATAGAGACCGACATTTATATAAAAACAAAACGACAACAAGGGGAAATAATAGATTATCTTCAAAGCAAACTCCACAGCAACATCAATTTTTTATCGTCCTCTGAAAGCCAAGAAGCTTATTCCATCTTAGATGAACAAATAATTGGTACAAAGCTTTTTATTTCTGGACTGTGGCCAATGGTCCATCATATAGAACAAATGGCTAAAGTTGCGGGCTTTACAGATGAGGAAATCCAGTACAAAGGGATTGGGCGAAAAAAAGAAAAAGTATTTTGTGTAAAATGCTACTCGTATAATAGGAAGAAAAACCAAAATGAAATAACTTGTGAGCATTGTAAAACAGTCCTCGATGTTTCTAGTCACTTTTCAAAAAGACTTGATGCATACCTTGGTTATATTCACGTTGTATGAGTTTAGAGGGGAGGAAAGACTGAAATGGCTGCTGGTACAATTGAAGTTGTTGTAAAAGAAGTTACACATGAATCGCCGCAAGTTAAAAGTTTTATTTTAAAGTCAGCAGACGGCTCATTGTTGCCGCGCTCTAGCGGAGGATCTCATATTACAACGTATGTACAAAGCTTTCAAGGGCAAATTGAACGTCATTATTCACTAACTAATGAACCAGACCAAACAGATTACTATAAGATTGCCATTCGTAGAAGCGATGAGTCAAGAGGAGGTTCTATCTACTGGCATGACCATATAAAAGAGGGGGATCAACTTAAGATAAGTTACCCCAAAAATCATTTTTCACTTAGTTTCGGTGCTAAACACCACGTCTTTATTGCTGCTGGCATTGGAATTACTCCTTTTCTTGCAATGGCAGCAGAATTGAAAAAAAAGGGAAAATCATTTGAATTACATTATGCTGCTCCTTCAAAGGAATTGTGCGCTTTTCAGCCATTTCTGTCTTCAATCTATCCAGACGAAACCCACTTTTACTTTTCAAAGACAGGGAGAAGAATGGCAACCGAGTTAATGAAACATCAACCGATCGGGTCACATGTCTATTTTTGCGGACCTGAAGCAATGGTAAAAGAATATACAGAAGCTGCAATATCGTACGGTTATCCTGAAAAAAGTATCCATTTTGAACTTTTCACACCTCCTGATTTTGGTCCGAAGCAACCTTTCCAAGTAAAATTGAATAAAAGCAATCTAATGCTTCATGTTCCTGAAGGGGAGAATCTGTTAGAAATACTGTTGAAACACGATATTCAAGCACCGTATTCTTGTAAAATTGGGGGATGTGGAAGCTGTTCAGTGGACGTGATGGAAGGTGAAGTCGATCACAGAGATATGTTCCTATCTGATAAAGAGAGGAACGAAACAAATGTCATTTTAACATGTGTCTCACGAGGAAAGTCTGGCTGTTTAGTTTTAGATTTATAGGAATGTTACATCTTGATTTCATTCCCTGAGATAACAAGCCAATTTCTCAGTAAACAAAAGGAGTACGACACACCTCGTTTGTTCCCCTAGAGAATGTTTAGACAATTTCTACTAGAAAGGGAAAGGAGCTATTTAAGGATGCACACGATAGAAACCCTGAGCTATGCAGATTTCGATTTTGTGATTGGCGGTCGCAGAGCCACCCTAGAAGATATTTTACCCGGTTTTAATGAGAACGATCGTATTGGGGTCGTGGTACTACAACCTGGTGGAGGCATGGGTGCAAGCGGCCTCCTTATGTCAGCGCTAACACGATTCTACGATTTTCATCGTCCACGTCTGGGAGACGAGCCTGGCAAACTGCGAATCTATCCTGAGTTCTTTGTCTTTCATATAGGAACTCGCCACATGAATCATTCTTGGATGGATGTTTGGCCACCACATAAAGAAGTTGTCGTGGAGGACGACCCTGAGCAAATCCTGGAGGCGATTAATGATCGCGGTATAACACGTTTGCTGGTCGAGGATATTAAGCCCTCGTCGGCGACATTTTTGAGAGAGACTACTAGCAGTGCAAAACACCGTATCGTCAGTGCTCTGGCTTATTCCGCAACTGGACGTGTCGATAAGGCCGACGTTAGAATCACCAGTTGCCCGGTAGCAGAAGGTTACGTCATGGACTCGCTAAATAGATCGGAGGAGCTGTCCGCGGAAGTAAAAGAGCAGTTACGTCAGGGACGCAAGCCTCTTCTCGTCGATGGACGTGTGACAGAAACTTATCGTCGTATCGAGCTATCGGACGCTCTTCTCATGCTCACCCAATCTACTGTACCCGGGCCAACTACACGTAACTACATGGATATTTTAGGAATAAACTAACCAGGTCATTGGTATAGATCATACTATTTGAAGAACAAACTTGAAAATACTGATACTATTTCTCTACACTTGCATCCAATCATCTGTGCTGCAATGATTTTTCCAGGTTAAAGAATATTTATATGAAAAATACACTAGTTATAATTGGAAATCGGTAAGTTATATGACGTTTTTTGACACAAACCGAATGTATGGTAAGGTCAGCCAGATATCTCTGGTTGACCATTTTTTATTTGATTTTATTATTACAGTGATGGAGTAGATCCTAGGCCACTGTGGAGCATAGCCCTATCCTTTCTTAGGAATGGAAACGTCCGTTTATGAAATTTCAAGAAAGTCAATTCCATCTGGATTATTCCAGGGGTTTCCAATTTAGATTTCCCTCGGGTTTATATTGTGAAATACCTTCATGGTCGTATGATCGATAGACAAATCTAAATCTTCTAAAATCTCGCCCGAATTTCAAAAATGAATTTATTAGCATTTATTTGTTGAAAGTATCCTTAAATTATTTTTCCTTTTTAAGTAAAATTTTATATTATCTCAATATTCAGGAAAAACGAATTTTGTTTTTTCGTTATCTGTGTGAATATAAGGACATCCCATAATAATTATCGGAATTTTGTTAATATTCTTAACAATTCCAGGGGCAATAGGATGAATCTTGTTTGGAAATGTAAGGTTTTGTTAAAAAATGCAGTAGGTACACTAAAAAAATTTAGGAGTGAAGAAGATGAGCGGAAAAACAGTAACAAAAACGGAATACAATTATTTAAGTCAAAAACCAGGTGTACAGTTAATTAAAGCAGGCACTTATTCAAAGATAGAATTAGATGGTGTTTTGGCGCAACCAGCACTTAAAAGTCAAATTATTGACGTACCGGTCACTTCAAATGTAAGCGCTTTGCAAATGGGTTATTTCTCCATGCAGCCTTCAGAAGATTTTGAATTCACGTATACGTTCTTAGAAGTGAAAACTGT
>NZ_JBFUIB010000124.1:0-9072 GCF_056402095.1 Peribacillus sp. P4_C12 | reverse complement strand
GGTACCCCTTCCGCTTCTGTTCCACCTTTACCCGGAGTTACTCCACCCACGATCTTCGTGCCGTATTCCAACATCTGTTTTGTATGAAATAATGCTGTTGAGCCTGTGATTCCCTGAACGATCACTTTCGTATCTTTATTAATATAAACGCTCATTATGTTCCCCCCTGCCTATTATCCTACAAGTGATACTATTTTTTGTGCTCCATCTGCCATTGATTCAGCAGCCGTAATATTTAAACCAGACTCTTTCAAAATCTTTTTCCCAAGATCCACATTCGTTCCTTCAAGACGGACAACAAGAGGGACATCCAAGCCTAGCTCTTTTGCAGCAGCTACGACACCTGTCGCGATAATGTCACACTTCATAATTCCTCCGAAGATATTTACAAAGATACCTTTTACTTTTTGATCAGATAGGATGATTTTGAAAGCCTCTTTAACTTTTTCCTCTGTAGCTCCGCCCCCAACGTCAAGGAAGTTAGCCGGGTCTCCCATATAGTGTTTAATGATGTCCATCGTTGCCATTGCAAGCCCCGCACCATTAACCATACAACCGATATTTCCGTCAAGCGATATGTAACTAAGACCGTGTTTGGATGCTTCAATTTCTTTAGCATCTTCTTCATCTAGATCACGGTACTCCGCAATGTCTTTATGGCGGTAAATCGCATTATCATCGAAATTCAATTTAGCATCTAGTGCCATTACATTGCCGTCGCCTGTCACAACTAATGGGTTGATTTCAGCAATTGAACAATCCTTTTCAACGAATGCTGTATATAAGTTGACCATCAGTTTAGACGCCTTATTTATTAGCGAAGCCGGAATGTTGATATTAAAAGCGATTCTTCGTGCCTGGAAGCCAGTTAAACCAACAACCGGATCGATCACTTCCTTGAAAATTTTCTCTGGAGTTTTTTCAGCAACTTCCTCAATTTCCGTTCCGCCTTCTTCAGAAGCCATCAATACCACACTATTTGTTGCACGGTCTAGGACCAGTCCAATATAATATTCCTTCGTAATGTCGCAGCCTTCTTCAATAAGTAAACGCTTAACTTCTTTACCTGAAGGTCCTGTTTGATGGGTCACCAGCGTTTTACCAAGAATCTCTTCTGCATATGTACGCGCTTCGTCAAGATTCTTTGCTACCTTAACTCCGCCGGCTTTCCCGCGGCCGCCCGCATGAATTTGAGCTTTGACGACAACAACATCTGTACCTAACTCCTTCGCTGCTTCTACTGCTTCATCTACAGTAAAGGCAACCCGGCCATTCGGAACAGATACCCCGTATTGTCTCAAAATCTCTTTCCCCTGATACTCATGGATATTCATTTCCCATCCTCCTTATCTACTAAAAAACAACTACCAAAAAACAACATTTAGATTTAATGCGTGTTTTCTCTATCATATTACAACAAAATTCTACTTCGTGCATGATTTTCTTTCGCAATATTTTGAAAAAATTATTACGATATACTTCTAGGTCGGTGTATAAAATGGAAAAAACGAAGTCCACTAATATGTTTATTTTTTTAAAATAGTATTTATCTCGGTCCGAAATCTCCATTCTAAAAATAGCCATTCCATTTTTCATTTAGTATAAACACTTTGTTTACAAGCCTTTTTTCATCATTTTATTCATCTATCTTTTTCTGAAACATTATAGTTATCTTTCTAAAAAATTTCAAATCTTCAGAAAAAGAAAAAGGACAAAGCCATAGCTTTATCCTTTTTCTGATAGTTTAGTATGTTTTTAATATAATAAAAATTTTTAAGTGCATTTCCTAAAATTCTACATAAACCAACCATAAATTCACATAAATCAACCATAAATTCACATAAATTCACATAAATCAACCCAAATAATTTGAATCTTACCGATTCAAGTCCCGGTCAACTTTATAAACAAACGCAAATACCTCTGCAACCGCTTCATACAATTCTTCCGGAATCGTTTGATTAATATCCAATTGCCCCAAAAGGGAGATTAACGACACATCTTTTTGAACAGGGATATTCAGTTTTATTGCTTTATCTAGAATCTTTTCCGCAGTTTTACCTTTCCCCTTTGCCAAGATGACAGGGGATTTCGATATCTCCGGGTCATATTTTAAAGCGATCGCTTCTTTTCGTTTTTCATTCGTCATATCCGAATATCCACCCCACTATATGATTCTTTTTCTGAAAAAAGGGCGGATTTCAATTTCGTTTCAGTAGTTTTTTTGCTCACTGGATTTTCAAATAAAACTCCGGATAATCTGTAATCCATTTTTTTCAGATTCGCCTTCAACAGTGTAAGATAATTGTCGGCAGCTGCTTCTATTGTTTTACTATACTCATTAATGACCGTCACTTTTATGACACGGTTTTGAACCTGCATGTCAATGAACGTTTCCTTAAGACGTTCTAACTCTAAACAAAACAGGATTCGACAATAATCGGGATCTATCTTGCCATCTTTTTTTTTCCTTCCGCTCCATTGCAACGTTAAGTCCGTTTTAGAAGACCCAAGATTAAGAGGCAATGTAAGGAGTAAATTCTGCAAGGGGCCCGTTTCCTGTGAAAGAATCTGTTGAGCAGTAATTCGATTCAAAATTTGTTCTGCCAGTTCCTTAACGGATGCCGGATTTTGCTCGTTCAGAAGTTTAAGTAGCAACGGCTTGAGGGTCTCTAAATCCTTTGTTAAATCTTCCAAACCATCTCCATGCATATTAGCAAGAGCATGTTCCAACTGTAGTCCAAGCATCTTCGTCCACTCTTTAAGTTGTTGTGCAACAGAGGCACCATTCGTGAAATCGATTGTTTGAAATTCAGTTTCCAGCACTTGTGTAAGCACTAGTTTCTCAGCATTCGTAACGGAGAGCGCCTCAGGACGTCGCTTAAGCGATTGAATCAGCAGTTCTGTCACTTTACCCTTCGACTCGGTAACTTTCTCTGTATCCTTATTTAAATGGGCTATTAGGTCATTTACCTCTATTTCGGCACCCGCTATTCTATTTCCGGCTGATGCTTCTGCAAACGTACGCTCAAGCAAGCGGGAAGCAAGAGCGGACAGTTCTTCTGTAGAAATGGTTTTTTGCTGAATTGATTTGATATCAGTAGACGTTTCTGCTTCTACATAATCAAGACCGTTTAATAATCGATTTAGACTATATTCGACCTTTTCAACTTTCCCCAACGTTCCATTTTTTGCATCAGATAGCAATTGCAGTCCCTTTTGTAGTTTATCAGTCACTGAGTTCTTAGTAGATCCTGATATTTCCGCCGATTCGACAACTAATTTCTCCAAAAAGCCAGCCTCAGTAATCCCCATTGGAACGAAACCAGTCTTTTGAAGCAGGGAGAATGCCCCAGTTTTCAATTCAGGTGATGCACTGGAATCGATCCAAGTGGTAACAAGTTTCTGTAGACCAGTTTGTTGAAGCTGATCCTGTTTAGCTACATGTAACGAGTCTAATACGCCTTTTAGTTTTACTGATGTTTCCGAAACACTGTCCTTTAATTGTTGCTGCAGGCCACTGAGCAATTTGTGAAAAGGTTCGCCTTTTGCTTGTGCCAACAACGCTACAAATACATCTTCAACAAAAGGTAATTGCTGAAGGAACATTTTTTTGATGATAGACAGGCCATATTCTTCTGCATCAGCAGTTTTTACCCATTGCAAAGCAGACAAAAAAGTATCCTTTGTAATTGGGAGTTGATTTTTCAGTAAATATTCGGCAAGGCTGGCTGCCTCCGGTTCTGGAGATATGCCAAGATGAGAGAGCAATTGTGCAGCCGCTCCTTTTAAACTAGAAAAGTTTACATTCGGAGAATCCAGTACTTTTAACACAACCTTCCCCTCATTTGGCTGCTGTACTTGAAACCAATACATTTCTCCTGCCTGAAGTGGGATATCGAGTGTGGCAATCATTTTTTGATGGCCAATCTGCACTTCCGTTGTTTGGTTAGGATAAATCCTATTCACTTTTCCGAAAAGGATTTGTCCGTTTTTCAAACTCGTACTTCCCTTTATTTCAATGGGTGACGACACGGATTGACCGCTTGTTATCGATTGCATCTCTCTCGCCCTCTCTCTTAATCGTTCGTTCGTGCGGCGATTTCCTTTACAGGTGCAAAACTCCTCCTATGCCAAGGTGTAAGCCCGTGATTATCGAGTGCTTCTAAATGTTGTTTAGTCCCGTACCCCATATGCTTTTCAAATCCGTATTCTGGATACGCTTCCCCATATCCCTTCATCATCCTGTCACGTGTCACCTTAGCGATAATAGAGGCAGCAGAGATAGAAATACTTCTTGCATCTCCCTTTATGAGTGAAAGTTGAGGAATCGGCACTTCAAGTTCCATCGCATCAATCAGCAAATGATCCGGGAGTTCTGAAAGATTGTTCACAGCCGCAATCATGGCTTTTTTCGTAGCTTGATATATATTGATTTCATCAATTTCTTCGCTATGTACAATGCCCACCCCGATGGATACAGCTTCCTTTAAGATAGTCTCATAAAATAGTTCCCTCTTTGACTCAGGAATTTTCTTAGAATCATTTAGCCCTGGTAGATAAAAAGATTCAGGTAAAATAACTGCACTAGTCACAACCGGTCCCGCTAGCGGCCCTCTTCCTACTTCATCGATACCGGCAAGAACTGAAAATCCCTGTTTTCGCAACTCCCGTTCAAACTCCATCATTTTCATAAAATTATTCTTTACCTGTAGCTCTTTTTCATAGGCTCTTTGCCATTTACTTACTAAGTCTGTTACTCCCTTTCGTCCATCCTCCTGGCATTCTTTTAAGAACGAATCTTCTGGCTCGCTTACTGTTTTTAATTTTGAAGAGATTTCTTTTATACTCATGGCAGTTTTCATCATTTATCACCTATCATTTTAATTATCGGCAGTCTTGTTTCATTTCTACAGCTTAAACAAAAATACGGAGCGGAAAAGAGACATCAAAAGGTAAAAAAACCTTTTGACATCTACCTCCAGCTCCGTATCAACCCTATACACAGACATTCCTTTTAAGAATCATGTCTGTGTTCTCTAACCTCAAAAGAAGTTATTCGGGGGTATTTTCTTCTTCTTTTTCTATCGGTAGCTCAAACGTGAGCGGCCCCATCTTTTCAGAACGGATTTCTCGAACGACCAATTCTGCGGTTTTATCATAATCAATAAAGCCCCCAGATGCTAGACAACCTCTGAACTTTCCAACTGCATCAAATAGTTCTAGCGTTTCTTGAGGAATTACATCCAGATTATAACGGGATTTCAAACGATCCGGATATTCTCTTTCCAAAAAGCGAAGGCCGTATAAAGAAACTTCATGCAAGTTTAAAATCGTATCTTTGATTGCTCCTGTTAGCGCTAGTCTTAAGCCAACTTCCTGATCCTCAAATTTAGGCCAGAGGATCCCCGGAGTATCCAGAAGTTCTAATTCCTTTCCTACTTTTATCCATTGCTGTGCTTTCGTAACACCAGGTGTATTCCCTGTTTTGGCAATGTTTTTTTTAGCAAGACGATTGATTAAAGTAGATTTCCCTACGTTCGGAATACCGACAATCATAGCACGAATCGCACGCGGCTTAATTCCTCTTGATTCCATCCGATCATACTTTTCTTTTAAAAGTTTCTTAGAGGCAGCTGTAATCTGGTTTAAGCCATTTCCTGCCTGTGAGTTAATAGCGATTGCCGTTTTACCTTGTGATTTATAATACTCAAGCCACTCATTGGTTTTTACCGGATCAGCCATATCAGCCTTATTCAAAAGGATAACCCTTGGTTTATGCTGTATGATTTCATCGATCATCGGATTTCGTGAAGATGCAGGAATCCGGGCATCCACAAGTTCAAAGATGATATCGATCAGTTTTAATTTTTCTGTTACTTCCCTTCTTGCTTTGGCCATATGGCCAGGGAACCACTGTATTGTCAATGGAATCAACCTTCCTACTATTCCGCCAATCGAAAATCTTCAATCGGCCAATAAACTAATTTAGTTTTACCTAACACCTTATTGTAAGGAACAACACCAACGCCAATATGGCGGCTGTCCTTACTAAAACGGCGATTATCTCCTAAGACAAATAGATGGTCTTCAGGCACGGTTTCTTGTTCTATGACATCGCTTAATGTAAATGGTTCTGTCAAAGCCCCGCCATCAATCAACTGCTTTTTATATTCATCCAAGTATGGCTCTGCATAGGCTTTTCCATTCACGTAAAGCGTATCATCTTTATATTCTATTTTTTCGCCTGGTAACCCAATGACCCGTTTTATATAATCCTTGCCTTCAGGGGCTTCAAAAACAATAATATCGAATCTTTTCGGTTCACTAATTGAATAGGAGATTTTATTTACGAGCATGCGGTCCGTGTCCTTTAATGTCGGCATCATGGAATTGCCGTCCACGACAATCGGAGCCAGGAGGAAATAACGAATCAGCGTGGCTGCTATAACCGCGATTATGACCGCCTTAGTCCATTCCCACAATTCATTTTTCTTTTTCGTCATCCTTACCCACCCTTTTAGAAAGCATATCAACAATTATTTTAACATGTTGCGGACGCTATAGCGAGCAGGATTCTTTATAGTCTTCACCCTGATGAGCGATTATTTTTTCTTCAAGTGCAAAAAAAGGAGCCTGTTAAACAAGCTCCTTTTTTGCATAATACTGTTTGGTTACTCACCATATGTGAATCATGGCAAACCCGCATAGAGATATTCGAAGAATTAACGACGAATTTCTTTAATACGTGCTTTTTTACCACGAAGTTCGCGTAGGTAATAAAGTTTCGCACGACGTACTTTACCGTGACGGATAACTTCTAATTGCGCAATTTTTGGTGTGTGAAGAGGGAAAGCACGTTCCACTCCAACGCCGTAAGAAATCTTACGTACTGTGAAAGTTTCACTAACTCCGCCGCCACGACGTTTGATTACAACGCCTTCAAACAACTGGATACGTTCGCGAGTTCCTTCAATAACCTTTACGTGTACACGTACTGTGTCACCAGGTCTGAATGATGGAAGATCTGTGCGAAGTTGTTCTTTTGTGATATCGTTAATAAGATTTTGCATCGATTTCAACTCCTCCTGGACGCTCTTACAAATACTAATTGTTTGCAGCGGAACATCGTTATAAGACTGAGCATTTTGCCCAAGTCACAAGGTATATCCTATCATACTCTAGATGCTGATGCAATAGACATCAGTCTTCTTTTTGAATCTCTGACAATAATTTTTTTTCAACGTCCGAAAGTTCATAGCTTTCGAGCAAATCCGGTCGTCGATTCCACGTCCTGCGTAATGACTCTTTCATCCGCCATTCATCGATTTTTTTATGATTACCGGATATAAGCGTATCAGGAACTTTCATTCCCCTGAAATCTGCAGGTCTAGTATAATGGGGATGCTCTAACAAACCAGAAGAATATGAATCAAGAATCGGGGAGTCTACATTTCCTAACACGCCCGGAAGTAAGCGAACAACGCTGTCTATAATAACCATAGCACCCAATTCACCACCTGTAAGCACAAAGTCACCTATTGATATTTCATCTGTGACAATATGCTCCCGGATGCGCTCATCATACCCTTCATAATGTCCGCAAATGAAAATAAGATGATCTTCTTTCGCAAACTCTTCAGCTTTTCTCTGCGTGTAACGCTCTCCCTGTGGACATAGCAAGACAACTCGTGGCGTTTGCTCAGCGTGCCCTTTAAGGGCTTCTACGGCGTCAAAAATGGGTTGTGCCTTCAATACCATCCCTGCACCGCCACCATACGGATAATCATCTACTGTCGAATGCTTATTGTCTGCATAATCACGAAAATTGGTCACATTGTAGCTGACAGCCTGTTTTTCTGCGGCCTTTTTTAAAATTGACGAGCCAAATACCCCTTCGAACATTTCTGGAAATAGCGAAAGTACATCGATTTTCATCAGTCTAAAAGCCCTTCCATCGGTGTGATGATAACTTTTTTAGCAGATATATCTACTTCTTTCACAATTTGATCAATATATGGAATTAAAATATCCTTACTGCCAGCTTTCTTAATGACCCAAACATCATTGGCGCCCGGCGTTAGAACCTCAATGATCTCCCCTATTTCTACACCTTCATCTGTAAACACCGAACAGCCGATGATTTCATGGAAGTAGAATTCACCTTCATCCAATTTACCTAGCTGAGCTTCCTTAATTTTCAAGACTCCATTCCGGAAAGCCTCGACCTGACCGACGTTGTAGTAGTTTTCAAACGTCAATAAGTTAAAGTTTTTATGGTTGCGATGCGACCTGATAATAAGTGGCAAAGGCTTTTTCTCTGTTTCTCTAAATAAATACAGCGTATTGCCTACTTTGAAACGCTTTTCCGGAAAGTCTGTTGATGAAATAACACGGACTTCACCTAAAAGACCATGTGTGTTGACAATTTTAMCTACATTAAACCAATTTTCCATTCTTTCACCTCTAACGAATTTCCGAGACGATTCCATCTTTAATGACAATAGTCTTCGTTGTCATAAGTTCGTCCCAATCTGCCCCAATTTCTACCTCAATGATACTTTGAACTTCCCGTTCCTTCAGTTCGCTTCCAGTAGGAAGGATTTCCAACTGTTCCATTTGAAATTCAAGCAGTTTGATTTTTTCTTGCCTTTGGTTTATTTCTTTTTCAAAATGAGCACGGAGACTAGCGGGCTGAAGGTTCCTAGTTTTTTCAAGTTTTTTCAGTTCAAAACGAAGCTGTTCACTCTCTTTTTGAAGCTGTAGACGTTTTGATTTGTACTTCTCGAGGAGCTGATTCTTGCTGGATTCCGTTAATACTTGGTTAACGATTACATTTTGGAGAATTTTCATTCCAGCACCTCCTATTATCTATGATTTCTTATTTCATTCAAAAAATATGTATGATAGGGTAATCTTTTTGAAAAATGGGGGTCATTCTCTTAAGTATAACGTAAATCGGTAAAAGATGCGTCTTAAAAAGGCGTAAAGTTTAAACTCTGAGTAATATTTGAATATGATTAAAGTCGGAATTCAACTTTCTTGAAGTACAAAAAAAGGAGGGGTATTAGC
>NZ_JBFUIB010000123.1:0-9128 GCF_056402095.1 Peribacillus sp. P4_C12 | reverse complement strand
TATTATAATAGTGCTCAACCTGATTTATTTGATTAATGAGTGGAGTACTTTACCTGATCAGGTTCCGATTCATTTTAATGCTAAAGGAGAAGCAGATGGTTGGGGAGGGAGAGCTGTTATTTGGTTTCTTCCGATCGTAAGTATTTTTTTATGGTCAATATTGACGACTTTAGAGAGAGTGCCGTATATCTTTAATTTCCCGGTAAAAGTAACGGAACAAAATGCGGAACGTCTATACAAAAATGCTCAGGCGATGAGTGTGATTTTGAAGGCGGAAATTATTGTTTTTTTACTTTATACCAGCTGGAAATCTGTTCAAGTTTCTGTAGGTAGGGAAGTTGGGCTTGGTATTTTAGAATTGCCTATTTTCCTAGTTGTCCTTTTGGGCTCGATCGCTTTCTTTAGGGTGCGCTCATTTCTGAAAGTAAAATAAACCGAACTTCATTATAGCAAGTTCGGTTTAAATCTTTCTTGATTATGAGCAGTTTCTTTCTCTAAGCAAGTTCAGTTTTCTTATTCGTTGTTCGCAACAGAGGCATGGTGCAGCAACGGAAAGAGCCTCCGGACTTGATGATCTCGCTTATATCGACTTCAATGACGCTATATCCGCGTTCACGAAGCTTGTGATTTACTTTTTTATTGCATGGAAGACTAAACACTTTTCTTTTTCCAATAGAGAGCACGTTTGTTCCTAATGTGAATTGCTCCTCTTTAGTCACTTCAATTATGTCATAACGTGATTCTAATAAGGCTAACTCTTTTTTTGTAAGGGCTTCTGGGAAGATAAGGGCCTCCGTTGGTGAGATAACATTGAATACACAGTCCAAGTGAAGGAATTTTTCAATGAAAGGAATTGGAATGATATCGTATTCTGATAATAAGGTTTGAAGATTCTTGATTGATTTTTTATCTGTTCTATCACTGACCCCGATATAAATGGTCTTTCCATCAATTATGACATCCCCGCCCTCTATTCTATTCCTACATAAGTTGAAGAATGGGACATCATTTTTTTCGAGCCAGGTTTTCAAAATAAGTTCTTCACCTTGCCGGATATCTGTAGCCATCTCGGCGACATACACAGTATTGCCAAGAGTGAATCCGATATCTCTCGTAAAGACTTGTTCTGGATATGCAGATTGGGGTGGTAGATTTATGACTTCAATTCCTTYATGTTCAAGCGACTTTACAAAATTGGTATGCTGCTCCATAGCAAGTACACGATCAATGTTCTCATCTTTAAACTCTTTTTGTGTTTCGTTGATGATCTCACGAATCTCCATATATTTTGGTTCACATACAATTACCCGTAAAAGCTTTGAATATTCGCTCGCGCAGTATGCCTCTAGTTCTTCGTTTATCTTGTTTACCATAGATGAGCTCCCTCTAAATATCATTGTATCTTTACTATTACCTCTTTTTTCTGGAAAGAAACATAAAAAAAGTCATTTTTTAATATAGTCTTTTGTATTAATCATTGTTGATTTTCACAAAACTTTTGTGGAAGCTTTCTCATACAGACAAATCTTAAAAAATTTACATAAAGCATTTACTTTTGTTAAAAGTTTTACAATCTATTTTTAAAGTCTGTTTGTATGTAGTTTAAAAATTGATAACTCCGAAAAATATTTTTTTTCAGAAAGAGAATCTCAGATAATCCCTAAAAAGAAAAACTACAATATATTTAAGGTTAAAAAGTCAATTAACTATTCTTTCCCTTTAATGACTTCTACCTTAAAGCTTTAATACCGCTAGGTTACCTCCAGGTACATGAATTAAGATTCTATATAGAATAATGTTTGGTTTGCAACAAACCGTAAAAATAGGTATTTTTTTCTAAGGCCATCTCATAGTACTGAATATCCATTTTTAAGACGATGGATATTAGGAAATTCCAAATCTTTGACGGCGATTTTCTTTTTTAGGTCCCTCTAGAGTTATGGGTTGTAAGAACGGAATAAGACAGACAAAGGATCAAGTTTAAGGTCCTTTTTTTGTTTGATCAATAATGTAAACCAGAGTCATAAAATAAAATGTAAAACCGCACCTAGGGAAAAAGGATTATTTTTTTTCTGGTCGAATATATAAGTGAAAGCGTTTTCTAGAGAAGGGGGAGATTGTTATGATGGATACTCCATTGATTATGACGCAAATCATTGAGAGAGCTGAAAAATATTTTCCAAAAAAAGAGGTAGTTTCGCGGACGGACGGTGGAATTCACACTTTTACATATGCAAAAATTGCTGAGCGTACAAGAAGGCTAGCGAGTAATCTTGAAAAATTCGGTATCAAGACAGGTGACCGGATCGGAACACTTGCATGGAATCATCATCGGCACTTGGAAGCATATTTTGCGATTCCTTGTCATGGGGCTGTCCTACATACAATTAATATGCGTCTGTCTCCTCAGCATGTTTCTTATATCGTCAATAGTGCGGAAGATCGATTATTACTAATAGATCCTGATGTCATTCCAATGTTGGAAACGATTAAAGATGAGTTAACAACGGTAGAAGGCTACATCATTATGACTGATAATGATGAACTGCCTGAAACGACACTATCACCTGTTTACCATTATGAAAAGTTATTGGCTGAAGGGAATCCTAAGCAGCCATTCATTCAGGATTTAAATGAAAATGCACCTGCCGGCATGTGTTATACATCCGCCACGACAGGAAATCCAAAGGGTGTGGTTTATTCACATCGCGGAATTTTGTTGCATGCGATTGCGCTGGGCCTTGCTGATTCTACAGCAATAAGCGAACGGGATGTGGCTTTGCCAGTCGTTCCAATGTTTCACGTTAATGCATGGGGCATGCCATTTGCGAGTGTTTGGTTTGGCACAAAGATGGTTTTACCGGGACCAAACTTTACCCCGAAAATTTTGGCAGAGCTTATAGAAACGGAAAAGGTCACAATCGCTGCAGGAGTTCCGACGATTTGGCTTGGGTTGTTGAAGGAGCTTGAAGAAGGTAGCCATGATACGAGCAGTATTCGCGCTGTTTTATGCGGAGGGTCGGCGGCTCCAAAAAGCATGATTAAAACTTTTGAGCAAAAGTACAGTATTCCATTCCTGCATGCTTATGGTATGACGGAAACAAGCCCGCTCGTATTTGTTTCCAAACCAAAAAGCTATCAGGAAGACTTACCTGAGGATGAACTTTATGAGTTGAAGGCCAAGCAGGGGCTTGTCTCGCCGATGATCGAAATTAAAGTTGTCGGGCAGGATGGTGAAGTGAAAGCGGATGGAAAAGAAATGGGAGAATTACTTATAAGGGGCCCATGGATAGCGGATGAGTATTTTAAAGATGAGCGATCAGAGGGGACGTTTAAAGATGGCTGGCTTTATACCGGAGATGTTGTCACGATAGATGAGGAAGGCTTTGTGAAAATTGTCGATCGGACGAAGGACTTAATCAAAAGCGGTGGAGAGTGGATTTCTTCTGTAGATATAGAGAATACTTTAATGGCTCATGAGGGTATCTTTGAGGCGGCAGTCATTGCAGTGCCTCATGAAAAATGGCAGGAACGCCCAATTGCTTGTGTTGTCTTGAAGGATGCATATAAAGAGCAGGTATCACAAGAAGACATAATAGAATTTTTAAAACCGCAGTTTGCTAAGTGGTGGTTACCGGATGAAGTAGTCTTTTTGGATGATATTCCAAAAACGGGTGTAGGGAAGTTCTTGAAAAGGGCGTTGCGTGATCAGCTTCAGGATAAATATATTAAGAAATAAAAGGTAAAATTGAATAAATATAACTTTTTTCTATTACGATAGTAGAGTGAGCATATATAATAAATTTATAGAATGAAAGAGGAGGAAATAGATTGAGTAATGAAACATCATCAAATTCAGGAACGGTTTTAGTCACATATTCGGAACGAACAGCAACTGTTGCTATGAATCGTCCAGAGGCTATGAATGCATTAAATCCGCAAATGCTAAATGATTTTATTTTTGCTCTTAAAGAAGTAAGTGAGAATGAGGACGTGGACGTCGTCATTTTAAAAGGCAATGGGAAAGCTTTTTCAGCAGGCGGAGATATTAAAATGATGCTCGCACCTGATAAAGAAGATGGTTTTAATGACCTGATGGATGGAATTAGTGAATTAGTAACAACCTTATATTTCATGCCTAAATTGACAATCAGTGCCATTCACGGTGCAGCAGCAGGTCTTGGTTTGAGTATTGCGCTTGCAACTGACCATCTTATTGCTGACTCAGAAAGTAAGGTTGCCATGAACTTTATCGGCATTGGATTAATTCCTGATGGGGGTGGACATTTCTTCCTTGAGCGACGTCTTGGTGAAGTGGGAGCGAAAGAATTAATCTGGGAAGGTAGAGTGCTAACAGCGCTGGAGGCTAAAGAAAAAGGCCTCATTCACGAAGTAGCAGATGGAACTTTGGAGCAGGCGGTAGAGAGAAAAGTACAAGGATGGCTGAAAAGTCCTGTTCAAGCGATGATCAAGACGAAAAAGATTCTTAGTGAAAAAAATCGTCCATTATTAATAAAGATGCTTGAAATTGAAAAAGCTGCCCAATTTAAAATGCGCCAAACAGCGGATCACCAAGAAGGAATAAAAGCTTTCGTTGAAAAAAGAAGACCAAATTTTATCGGAAAATGAAACGGAAAAGGCAGTCACGATATTGTGACTGCCTTTTTATATAATCAGAAAGAAGATGTATAAAACTTAGTAGACATTTAAATGATCGCGCTCCCATTTTTCCAATCAACGATGAAAAAGTAATAACGCGCCTGCGGGTGATGTACAGCGATGTGTTTGATCTTGATAGTTTTTTTCATTTAATAGATTTTGACCTAATTCTTTTGCATGTTCATCATTCTCAGCCGTAAATGATTCATCCAAGAGTTTTTCCCCTGACGGTTCAAATACGGTTAATTTGTATATTCTGCTCATTTTCAAAACTCCCTTTTCAAATAATAGACTGTTTTTTTCGTAATATTTAAACGGTTATTAAAAAATTTTATCATTATCTGTCAATTTTGACTATTATTATGTAAGGAAAATATATTTAGTAAACATTATTAATTTATAGAATATCAATAGATTCCGTTTTCATTCAGGCCGCTTTTGAAAAATCCGACTTCATTTTATCAGAAACGACGCCTGACTGTGCATAGCCGCATCAAAAACAAGCAGACTTTCAATATTAAGTGGGGAATTTATAAGAAACAGGATACATCCTTAGTGATTGAAAAGAATTATATCGAACAAGATTTAAAAGAAATAAAAGCTGGTAAATAATGAGAAAGCATACTCTATAGCCTCCAGGGCTCTATGAGTATGCTTTTTATTTTTGGACACTGATTTGGACAGAATGAAAATTAAACCTATTTATTTAAGCGGAATTCTTTCCTTAAAACAAAAAATCATAAATGATATAATAATGAAGAAGTCACAGGAATTTAGAATGTGTATAAGCCGAAAGGAGACTTTTTTGAATGACAGTAAAAATCGTAAATAATATTACGGAATTGATAGGAGATACACCAGTTGTTAGAATTAATCATTTAACAGCGGAGGGTGACGCGGAAGTATATGTGAAACTTGAATATTTTAATCCGAGTCGCAGCGTAAAAGATCGGGCTGCCTTTAACTTAATTAGGCAGGCTGAACTGGATGGAATTATTCAACCTGGAGCAACAATCATTGAACCCACCTCTGGAAATACAGGTATCGGACTTGCAATGAATGCTGCAGCAAAAGGCTATCGGGCTATTATGGTCATGCCGGATAATATGTCAAAAGAAAGAATTAACATATTAAAAGCATACGGAGCGGAGGTTGTCCTCACTCCTGCGTCAGAAAGGATGCCAGGAGCAATTCGTAAAGCCGAAGAACTTGCTGCAGAGATTCCGAATAGCTTTATTCCTCAGCAATTTGAAAACAAAGCCAATCCTGATATCCACCGAGTAACGACAGCGGTCGAGATCTTAGAGCAGATGGACCGCAAGTTGGACGTGTTTGTCGCAACTGCTGGAACAGGTGGAACGATTACAGGAACGGGTGAAGCGTTAAAAGAACAACTTCCTGATTTAAGAGTCGTCGTTGTCGAGCCTAAAGGTTCTCCTGTTCTTTCAGGAGGAAAGCCAGGTCCCCATAAGCTGGTAGGTACAAGCCCTGGTTTTGTACCAAGCATTTTAAATACCGAAGTACTTGATGAAATTGTGCAAGCTTCAGATGAAGATGCGATTTCGACGATGAAGGATATGGCTGCGAAGGAAGGTATATTAATCGGGCCTTCAAGCGGTGCCTCTGTCTGGGCTGCCCTTCAGGAAGCTCGTCGTCTTGGAACTGGAAAACGTGTCCTTTGCATTGCACCGGATAATGGTGAACGTTACTTAAGTATGGATATTTTTAAATAAATAGTAGAGACCGAATGCTGTGCACGAAACAAAGTGTCTGCCATTCGGTCTTTTTTCTCCTAAAATTGTCGATACTGGTTATCCCGATCCATTACTACAACGGCAGTGCTGTAATTCAGATGAGAAAGTATGTTCTATTTATGTTAAAATAAAAGTAAATTGATGTTAGGAACCGAGGTGATTTCAGTGAGCAGTGTGAAGTTCATTCATGCGGCCGATCTACATTTGGATAGTCCTTTTTCCGGATTGAAGGATATGCCGCCATCTTTATTAAGGGAAATAAGAGAAAGTCCTTTTAAGGCCTTTCAAAAAATGATTAATGAGGCAATTTTCCATCAGGTTGACTTTATTGTGTTATCGGGTGATTTATTTGATGGGGAAAATCGAAGTCTTCGGACACAGGTCCGCTTTCGAAGCGAAATGGAAAAACTTCAGCAACACCAGATTCTAGCCTTTATCATTCATGGAAATCATGATCATCTCAGCGGATCATGGGTCACGGTTGAGCTTCCTGGAAACGTTCACGTTTTTTCGGGGCAAACCGAAGTGAAATTGTTTCAAAAAAGCGATGGAACGTCTGTCCACCTTTATGGATTTAGTTATCCACGGCGTCATGTAACAGAGCGAATGATCGAAACATACATAAAAGCTGAAGGGGCAGATTACCATATCGGTCTGCTTCATGGCAATTTAGAAGGAAATTCTGAGCATAGCCCATATGCTCCTTTTTCGCTAAAGGAACTTTGTGCCAAAGAGTTTGATTACTGGGCATTAGGCCATATTCATAAGCATCAGGTGGTATCAGAAAACCCGCTTGTAATTTACCCAGGTAATATTCAAGGTAGAAATCGTAAGGAGTCTGGCGTAAAAGGCTGCCAACTAGTCGAACTGGACGGTGACACTAAGCGACATTCCTTTATCGAAACCTCCGGGGTGATATGGGAAAGTGAAACAATAAAAATTTCTGCAGATTCAAATTTTGATGCTCTGTATAAGGTATGCAAGGATGTTCTTGAGAAAAAGCGCTTTGATGGTAGATGCTATCTTTTAGAGATAAAGTTAGATATTGTAGGTTCAGTAAATTATTATGGTGAAATTCTTGAAGAATTGACCAGGATTTTACAGGATGAGGAGCAAGGTGAGTCGTTTGTTTGGCTGTATAGAATCAAAATCATTCAGTCTATATCCGCGGTAAGTTCGAGAGAAAAAATAACACCGTTTGTGGCTGAAATATCAATGCTTGCTTCTGAATTTGAGGATATTGAGACTGCCCTGGCACCGCTTTATAAGCAGCCAGGAGCAAGAAGATTCCTTGATTCCTTAGAGATAGAAGAGCAGCAGGAGCTTTTAGATGAAGCAGAAAGATGGCTTTTGCAGGTTTTTGAATCAAAAGGATATTTATAAAAAGGAGGAAAATGGTTTGATAATTAAAGACCTCCATGTTTATGGTTATGGCAAACTGGAAAATCGACGTTTTCAAGAAATGAAACAGCTGCAAATCTTCTTTGGAGAAAATGAATCGGGCAAATCCACAATCATGTCTTTCATTCATAGTATTCTTTTTGGATTTCCAACAAAAGTTCAAAATGAACCGCGTTACGAGCCTAAAATGCATGCCAAATATGGCGGAAGACTCACTCTCATCACAAAAAAGGACGGGGAAATCTTTATTGAACGGGTGAAGGGAAAAGCCACCGGTGATGTGAAAGTGACGTTCGAAAACGGGAGGGTTGGAGGCGAGCAAGAACTGAATGATATTCTCCATGGAGTTGATAAAAACTATTACCAAGCCATTTTTTCTTTCGACCTTCAGGGTCTGCAGGGATTACATACACTCAGTGAAGGAACCATGAGTAAATATTTGCTTTCAGCCGGGCTGATTGGGAACGATAAACTTCTCGAGGCAGAAACGAAGCTGCAAAAAGAGTTGGATCTCAGGTTCAAGCCATCAGGTCATAAACCTCTACTAAATGTCAGATTAAAAGAACTCAGAGAAGTGCAAAAAAAGGTGAAAGCGGCAGAAGATGAACAAAAGTCATATACCGCTTTACTGCTGGAAGAAACAAAACTTACAGGTGAACTTTCTGAAATCACGGACCAGATCCAAGAGATAGAGGAAAGCCATGTTAACTCGAGTACTTTTTTACGAATTAAACCGTTGCTTGAGGAACGGGAAGAAATTGAATCAAGACACAGTAAGATTAAGGATGTCAGTTTTCCTGTTGATGGTTTAAAAAGGTTTGAACAGTTACAAGCAGTTGGAATGCCAATTAATGCCCAACTAGCCGCCTTGACTGAGAAGGTAGAGCAACTTGAACAAAATCTAGTACAAATCGAGATCAACCCGTTTATCAAGGATCATAAAGAGCGGATCGAACATGCAATCGACCAAGGGTCATTGTTAGATAAGCTTGAGTTGGACATGCGCAAAGCGGAACATGATAGGCTGATGGAAGAAAAGAATATTGAAAAGGTAAAGCAGGAATTATTCTGGGATGTTTCTGATGAAGAAATCAGGAAACTCGATATCAGTACATTCAATAAGGAAAAGGTAAAAAAAGCAGAGAGGGAGAAGCATCGTCTGCAAAATGATAAAAAACAGCTCGATGAAAAATATGGATTGCAAAAAGGGAATCTAGAAACGACGGAAGCACGCTTGAAGGAGATAAAGCAACAGCTATTGACAGAAGAAAAAAGAAACAAGCTGGAGTCTTTATATAACAAGCAGAATAGTAC
>NZ_JBFUIB010000122.1:0-9149 GCF_056402095.1 Peribacillus sp. P4_C12 | reverse complement strand
GACTGATACTAATAGATCGAGGACTTAACCACGCTTTAAAAAATGAAATACCTTCTTATTATCTAGTTTTGAAGGAACAACGTTCCTTTATTGTTTGGTGGCGATAGCGAAGAGGTCACACCCGTTCCCATTCCGAACACGGCAGTTAAGCTCTTCAGCGCCGATGGTAGTTGGGGGTTTCCCCCTGTGAGAGTAGGACGCCGCCAAGCCAATTTGAAAAGATCAGCCATCCTTGGCTGGTCTTTTTTTGTGTTTATATAATGGGAAAGAGTATTGAATAAAAATCTTTAAGAAATTTAATGGGTTAAGTAATCGATAGTTGGTAATAGTCCCGATTTTTTCATGGATTATATATATGCTGGGGTTCAGGGTAAATTCTGATTTTATTACAACAAAAAATTTGTGAATTCAATATTAGACCTTAAAGCCAGAAGAGCCTAAAATAGCAGGTGCCAAAATTTCAAAGGTGAAAAGGGTAAATGGTTTTTATCTATCACTGTAGAGTGGAAACACACTGCTCTGTCGCCTCTGTAACTGGGATATTGATAAAAGAAAATATATGAGAAAAACATATTTTAGAGTTAAAATTAGTCACAATACACACTTCATTAAACATACGGAGTCCTGAGCACATAGAAGACAAACCATCCTTAAGGAGGTCTCACTCGGTTAAGAGTGTGTTGAGGAATAATCGTCAATACAACTCTAAAGAAAGGAGTTTTAGAGAGTTTAAAGAAGCATTCTTTAAAGAAACAGAATTTCCTTGAAATAGGCAAAGAGATTTTCAAGGAAATATATGAATAGAGGGGACTGTTTCATAAGTTTGACACAATTTAATTAGCGCAGTATAATAACTTCAGTAGAACGATATACTAAATATAGTTAAGTAAGTAACTCCAGTAAAGGGTATGGATTACAGTTGTGTTTACGTATTTAATTTGGACCTACTGATTTCATTTTGAACAACATTAGACCCAATTAATCCAGCGGGGGAGTTCAAGTATTTAGTAGAACGATATACTAACTTTGATTTGAATAATAGTAGAACGATATACTAACTATTAAAAAAATTTAGTAGAACGATATACTATATATGTTAAAGCTTATATTTATCGTTCGTTTTCTTAAATATACTGGCGCAAGGGGGAAGCTTTAAGAAAGAGCTTAATAACTAAGTTGCATTTCTGACAACTTTTGAATAACTAACATAGGGGTGTGTTTTATGAAAAATTCATATATAAAAATGGCAATAGGTTTATATATTAGTTACTTTATTTTAGGTATGATCAACATCATCATCGGGTCAAATATGGAAAATTTGTCTAACCAGTTAAATACGAGTGCATCAGGAATTAGCTACCTGGTTTCAGCAATAGGTATTGGTAAGTTAGTTTCTCTGTTTTTTGCTGGAAGACTGTCGGATAAATTAGGAAGGAAGCCTTTTGTTGTATCGGCGTCTTTCATCTACCTGATTTTCTTAGTGGGAATACCATTGGCTCCTAACTACACATTAGCATTTATTTTTGCAATATGTGCTGGTATCGCTAACTCATTTTTAGACGCAGGGACGTATCCTGCACTTATTGAAGCTTTCCAAAAGAAAGCAGGCTCTGCAACTGTATTAATTAAAGCTTTTGTTTCAATTGGTGCAACAATTCTTCCATTCATTATGGCGTTTTTTATTGCTAGAGATCTATTTTACGGATATACATTCTTCTTGATGGCAGCTGTTTACCTTGTTAATGGATTTTTCTTACTTAGGGTATCATTCCCGAATCATAAAACTCCAAGTGATATCCAAAGTGAGGATAAAGTTGAAACAGCTGAACCACAATTTTTATCAAAACCAAAGTTTGGCCAAGAAGGATTGGCCGTTATTCTTCTAGGTTTTACATCAACTGCTCTATTCATGCTTGTACAAGTTTGGCTCCCTAAATTTGGACAAGAAGTATTAGATCTAACACAGGCTAAATCTGTTCAATTGCTTAGTTACTATAGCATTGGGTCCCTTGTTTCAGTCATTTTACTAGCAGTTTTATTAAATAAAGTAATAAAACCTATTACAGTTATGATTATTTATCCGGTAATTGCCGCAATTTCTTTATTGTCTCTTATTTATATTCAGCAACCATTCATGACTGTTTTGAGTGCTTTCTTTATTGGGTTATCAACTGCAGGTGTGTTCCAATTGGCCATGACAATTATTACCGAATTCTTCCCAGCCAATAAAGGAACCATTACATCTTATGTAAACATTGCAGCTAGTTCAGCTTTTATTATCATACCATTCATTACAGGTATGATTTCTAAGAGTGCAGGTCTAACTGCTGTATTCTTGTTTGATGTTGGAATTGCAATCGTTAGTATTTTATTGGCTGTTTTTGTTGCCTATCGTTATAAAAAGGTGATTAAAGTTCCATCTGTTTAAAAAAGTCATAAGTCAGGTCATAATCTTTTACAGGTTTTACTAACAAACATCAGTGAGGTTCGAAAGCCCTCACTGATGATAAAAAGGGGAAAAATCCATGCATACGATTACCATCAAAAACCTTAAAATCGGAGAAGGCGTTCCAAAGATCATTGTTCCATTAATGGGGACAACTCAAGAAGAGCTACTTCAAGAAGTTGAAACGGTAAAATCTTTGGAGCCAGATATCATTGAGTGGCGTGTAGATGTGTATGAACATGTTGAAAGCTTAAACTCCGTTTCGGAAATGATTTCAAAATTAAGAAAATCCTTACCGAGTACTCTTCTTCTTTTCACTTTTAGAAGTCATAAAGAAGGTGGCAACAAAGAAATTACGGATCAATATTATTTTGAATTACTTCATACAGCGATTCGAACAAAGAATATTGATCTTGTGGATGTAGAATTATTTTATGAAGAGTCAGATGTCAAGGCAACTGTAAAGGTTGCTGAGGAAAATGGTGTATACGTAATTATGTGTAACCACGATTTCCATAAGACACCAGCAAAAGAAGAAATTATTTACCGACTGCGTAAAATGCAGGAGTATGGAGCTCATATTCCAAAAATTGCTGTCATGCCTCAAAGTGTAGACGATCTACTTGTTTTATTAGATGCAACTCACACGATGAAAACTAAATATGCGGATCGTCCGTTTATTACCATGTCTATGTCGGGGACAGGCCTGGTTAGCCGGTTAACCGGTGCGGTATTTGGTTCAGCTTGTACATTTGGTGCTGGAAAAGAAGCATCGGCACCTGGACAAATTCCTGTATCTCAATTAAGAAGTGTTTTAGAAACTATTGATCAAAATATTTAATTCATTGGATTTCTTCCTAGAAGGAATTTATATAAAATTTTATGAATCATACATCAGGGGGATTGAATCATGGGAAATTTAGCACGTATTAATGGAAAAACAGAATTAGTAGGACTTTTAGCAACACCTATCGGACACTCTTTATCACCAGCTATGCACAATTTAGCATTTGATAAATTAGGATTAAACTGTGCTTATTTAGCATTTGAAGTTGGAAATGAATCATTGGAGGATGCTGTAAAAGGAATGCGAGCATTAAATGTAAAAGGTTTTAATGTATCAATGCCAAATAAAATGAAAATCCTTCCACACTTAGATGAATTGGCAGACAGTGCTAAATTTTCAGGAGCGGTTAATACAGTTGTCAATGTTGATGGGAAATTCGTCGGTCACAGTACGGATGGAATGGGATATACTCGCAACCTTAAAGAACATGGTATAGATATCAAAGGCAAAAAAATGACTCTTATCGGTTCTGGTGGCGCTGCTACACCTATTGCTATTCAATCAGCACTAGAAGGACTTGCTGAAATTAGCATTTTTGCGCGTGATGATGCTTTCTTCCCACAAGCAGAAGAAAACGTACGAATCATTAATGAAGATATGAAGCACTTAAATGTGAAAGCAAATGTGTATCCACTTGAGAACCTTGAACAATTAAGAGCTGAAATCGAAACTAGTGATATTTTGGCAAATGGAACAGGCGTTGGTATGAAACCACTTGAAGGCTTAAGTGTCATTCAAGACGAATCAATGCTACGCTCTGATTTAATTGTTACAGACGTTGTGTACATTCCACGTAAATCAAAACTTATGGAACAAGCCGAAGCTGCCGGGGCTACAGCGATTAATGGTCTTGGAATGATGCTTTGGCAAGGTGCTTTAGCATTTGAATTGTGGACAGGTCAACAAATGCCTGTTGATTATATTAAAGAGCAAATTTTTGCAGATTAATAAGCTTCCACTGTGGAGGTTGCTCTCCAGCTTATAGTAATAGAGGTTTGTGCGACCCCTGCTGAACTCAATTGTTTTTTAGTGTTTGGTGTTAAGGAACTTACAGCATATGAATGCAATAGACCTCGGAGCTAAGAAAAACAGGGAGTGTACTTCCTGTTTTTCTTAGCTCTTTTTTTGAAAAATTGTTTTTAATTTTATAGGATATCATAATGGGGATTGAAAACTGTATTTTTATAAAAAAATACAGTGATTAAAAGATCAGATTAAGTTTTTTTAGAGATTTCATTTTTTCAAACTTTCGTGTTCTTTAATGGGAGAAAAATTACATCGTGATTTACTATGGGGGGGTAATTAATGAAAAATCAGTATTTTAAAGCGGCATCAGGGATGTATATTAACTATTTTCTATTAGGGATGGTCAATATAATTCTCGCTTCGAACATGGTCGCTTTAACAGAACAGTGGGATACAGATTCAACTGGCATCAGTTATCTAATTGCTGCAATAGGTATTGGAAGATTGCTTACGTATGGTATAACAGGAATATTGTCAGATAGATTTGGAAGGAAACCGTTAATCATTGTCTCAACTATTGTCATGTTATTCTTTTTAGTGGGGATTCCATTTTCTCCAACTTATGAGATAGCCTTTGTGTTTGCGTTACTTGCGGGTGTTTCTAACTCTGCCATGGATGCGGGGACATATCCAGCGCTTACAGAAATGTTTCCGAAATCTGCTAGTTCTGCAAGCGTAATGGTTAAGGCTTTTGTTTCACTTGGCGCAACGGTTTTACCATTTATCATCTTGTTTCTTTCTGATAACAATTTGTTTTATGGGTATGCTTTTTTATTACCGGCGGTTATCTATTTTTTAAACATGATATTTTTGTTTTTTACTTCATTTCAAAAAGTCCAAGACGGTCATAATAGTAAAGAAGACGAATTGCAATTGAGTAAGTTTATAAGTGAACCTGAATTGTGGAAAGAGGGGCTAGCGCTTATTATTATTGGTTTTACATCTACTGCCTTGTTTACAGTCTCGCAAATCTGGTTACCGAGTTTTGGGCAAGAAGTCGCGGGGATGTCTGCTTCCAATTCGATTAAATTGTTAAGCTATTATAGCGTTGGATCCCTTATTTCTGTTCTGCTTTTATCCGTCTTGTTGAAAAAATTGCTGAAACCTGTGACGGTCATTTTACTTTATCCAATGATTACTTTAATAGCTGTCATTGTTATTCTTACCGTTCATACACCACTTGTACTAAGTGTAACCTCTTTTTTCCTTGGAGCTTCTACAGCTGGAATTTTTCAATTAACCATTGCAATAATGGCTGAGCTTTTCTGGAAGAAAAAAGGAACAGTAACGGGAATCGTTTCAACTGCCTCTAGTTTAGCGAGTGTTGTCTTACCCATCGCAACAGGGTTAATCGCTAAAAGTGGAGATATATCGCATATATTCCTATTTGATTGTTTTATCGCAACTTTAGGGATTCTAGCTGCAGTTTTTGTGAATTATCGGTATAAAAAATTAACTAAACATCCGATAATACTTAAATAAGGATAAGAGACTGATTACTCAAAACTCCATCTTCAAGAATTAGGATGGTGTTTTTTTTTGCAATAGTAATGAATAGGGGAAACTTCTGTGTATATAGCATTAAAATTACTAATAAGCGGTGACTGAACTATGTACAATAAAGCAATTTATATTATGGGTATAATAATAACTACAACTATATTATTATTATAGTAAGAATTGATGATTATAATCAATACATCAAAAATACACTCAAGATGGTGATTGAACGATGAAACAACCCAAAAAAGGTCGAGTCACATTGCAACAGGTAGCGAAGCATGCTGGCGTATCTACGTCCACTGCTTCCCTTATCGTTCGTAATAACCCTCGAATTTCGGAAGCAACACGAAAAAAGGTTTTAAAGTCCATGCGTGAATTGGGTTACGTTTACGATAGAATTGCAGCAAATCTAAGGTCGCAGAGTTCCGATACTGTAGGAATAATTATTACTGATATTTCAAACACTTTTTTTTCTGAATTCCTGATAGGTGTACATGATGCATTAGAAGAGGTCGGATATACGGTCTTGTTGGGAACTACATTTGATTCAGTTACGAAGCAAGACCAACTCCTTTCAACTATGTTGGAACATAGAGTAGGCGGCTTAATTCTTTGTCCCGTCTCTGAAAGTACACAAGAAACGATTAATCGATTAAATGAGATTGATACGCCATTTGTTCTTGCTGTTAGAGAATTACCTGAAGTAAATAGCGATTATGTAGGTATTAACTATCCAGAAGGAGCCCGAATAGCTGTTAATCATTTGATTGAAAAGGGACATAAAAGGATTGCATTTCTTGGAGGGATTAGGGAATCTTCTACTTGGATTGAGAGAATGGAGGGGTATCGCGAAGCCCTTTCCAAATCGGGCTTGGAAGTTGACGAATCGTTAATGATAGATAGTGCTCCGACACGAGAGGGAGGGTTAGAGGCTGTATTTAAAGTCCTTAATAATCCTGATCCCCCTACAGCAATTTTTTGCTTTAGCGACCTAATTGCTTTCGGCGTTATGCAAGGGTTAAGGATGAAAGGATTGATTCCTGGTCAAGATATAGACATCGTAGGATTCGATAATGTTCCAGTTGCAGAAATCTATCATCCGCCGTTAACGACTGTTTCTTCATTTCCTCAACGTATGGGAAAAGAAGCTGCGAATCTTTTGCACCAAAAAATGGTGAATATTGATCATGAACAACAGCGTATTATATTAAACCCCGAACTGATTATTAGAGAATCCTCCTAAAAAGAAAAAAAGGTGATTAGTCTACAGGAAGAGGGAGTATCTCTTATCGCTGTATTCTTTTCATCTTTTCTATTATTCTTTTCTTAGGTTTTATAGGGCTTGGGCAATCAACTCGTGGAATTACTTAAGTGGTTCGTAAATATCCCAAGCCACTTTCAATGATTCAACAATATAATCTGCTACTTCTTCAACATCAAGATCATTCGTATTCACTTTTGAGTGGTGATAGGAGTAAATTTCCTGTCTAGTATTAAAAAGTTCTTCTATTTCTTCAAGGCTTCGACTTTGTAACACTGGTCTACTATCAATAAGCAAGCCTATTCTCTCTTTCCAATAATCCCAAGATAAGTCAAGGTAGAACACAATACAATTAGAAAGACAAATTTTCCGTATATCCTCTTGTAAAAAAGCCCCTCCACCAACGGAAATAATTTTCAATTGCTGGTGGCTAAAGTAATCAATCATACTTTTTTCTTTTTCGCGGAAAGTCTTTTCCCCAAACTTCTTGAATATTTCTGTGGTGGGCATGTTAAATTCTCTTTCAATTTCTTGATCTATATCAATAAAATCCCTATATAATTTCCTGGCTACTTTTTGTCCGATTGTGGTTTTACCTACCCCCATAAAACCTATAAAAACGATACTTTGCATCCTCAAAGATGTGTTTTTATTAATCATTTATAAATCCCTCTCCCAACTATTTTTATAATGATTAAAAGTCTGTCCTCAATCTTTTAAAATAAATTTATTATAGTACATGACAGTAAATTTGTAAAAAAAATATTTTTCTAATATTTAGATAATAGGTATGTAGGATATCAGCTAATATTTCTTTAATATTTACTCATTTTTCAAGATTCGTTCAATAAGTTGAATATGCATCACTCTGCTTCTTTACTAGAACTGAATCTAACACAAGTAATGATTCTTCAGACATGGATAAATGTGTTTTTTTGCTTCATAAAACGGGTTTCAGACTTTTATCCAGTACGAGCATCAGTATCGATGGTAGATTGGAGCCTATTATAGACAAAGGCTTTACATTTTCCACATTCTCTAAGAAAGAGTAGGTAAAGAGGGGAATTTACTATTTTAATAAAAATAATTTTTAACATTCGTATATAAAGGATAAAGTTACTTTCTTTGGTTTCATTGTCTATCTGTAGATATCTGTTGATAAAAATGTTTTGACTCTTTCACCTCTTTGGGTGAATCCTTTAATATGTCCAATGCGTCTGTATTAACCTTAACAGGTTTGCTAGGTTCTTACGTGTGCTTGAACATTGAGGTATTGTAATAGAAGCTATTCAATAACTATTTGTGAGTTAATTATGGATTTTGATTGAATATAGATGACCACGACTTTATCTTTCTTCCAAGTGCATCTTTCATTTATCAATCCCTGATAATTAGTTAGTCATTGCTCTCCGGAAGGATTTGTTTTTAGAAATTCACTTTACTGACTAATAGTTAGAGAGAGGACATTTAGATTTTTTAAGAATAGAATCATGAAAGGTTTAAATGTCTTTAGAGGAAAGCCATTGTTTGAATTATTACTAGAACAAGCATTTATACTAAGTTAACACCTTTATATAATCTAATAAATGAATTAAAAAAGAAAAAAAGATTCATAGCTAAAAATCAGTTGACTTTAAGGTAGGAAAGGATTAATATAAATAAGCACCAAGTACGACAAACAAAAAAATCATCCGCTTTTGGTAGATTACTAAAAGAAATAATAACTATTGACTTCTTATTATGGAAATGTTAAGATGAAATGGTCGCTGAAAAACACAGCGATTTAAAATAAGTTAAAAACTTCGCAGAAGTTGACAACTAATCAATAGCGTGTTATGATGATTAAACAAGTTGTTCGAAAGAACGACGATAAAATTGCTCTTTGAAAACTGAACAAAACAAAGCGCCAACGTTAATTTTTAAAAGTGAGCACACACTATCAAAAAGCAAAATGAGCAAGTCAAACATTTCTTCGGAGAGTTTGATCCTGGCTCAGGACGAACGCTGGCGGCGTGCCTAATACATGCAAGTCGAGCGAATCGATGGGAGCTTGCTCCCTGAGATTA
>NZ_JBFUIB010000121.1:0-9235 GCF_056402095.1 Peribacillus sp. P4_C12 | reverse complement strand
GGTCGCGGTGGAAGGCCAACGCAAAAGGGATTGATTTAAACAGGCAATATCCGATTGGGTGGGAAGAAGTAATGAGTGATGCAAAAAAACCTACTTATCAATTTTATAAAGGGGAACAACCACTAGAAGCTACAGAGGTAAAAGCGCTTGCGGATTTTACGAAGAAAGTTGATCCCACAATTGCGGTGTCCTATCATACATCCGGCCGAGAAATTTTCTGGCATTATCAAAATAAGAGAGAGAATATGGCGAGGGATTATGGCATTGCGAAAAAAACAGCAGAATTAACAGGTTATGAACTGACCTTTCCGGAAAAGGAGGCGGTAGGCAGCGGATTTACGGATTGGTTCATAACCGAGTTCAAGCGCCCGGGAATGACAATTGAACTTAGTTATTTGGTGGATGAAACCAATCCCCCATTTTCTGTATTTCCTGAGGAATGGAAACGGAACCGGTTAGTTGGGATTATGCTTGTAAAAGAAGCGAACAAGCTGCATAACAAATGAACAATTTAGCATAATAAAACTAACAGGATGTATGAGGAGGAAATGGTTTTGAAAAAAGTCATCATGATGATTTTAGGACTTCTTGTAATTTTACAATTTGGTTCCATATCAACACATGCCCAAAAACCAGATTACGAAAAATACGGAAAGATTGCAATCGCCGTCGTACAGGCCGATTACCCTGAAGTTGAGATTACTGATTATGAATATAAGGGAAGAAAAACAATAGGGAAAAATCAGGTGGAAGACGATTTTAGTTTCTTAGTCGTGGAGAAAGGCAATAAATTCAAAGTCACTGTGGCAGTCCAACATGATCTTACCAATGAAAAATTACTTAGTTTAAAGGTCACAGAACAGAAGGAAAAGTAAATTTACTCCAATATATTTTAGTATTATTTAACATCTTCGGTTTTTGAGGATGTTTTTTCTATTAACGATGAACAATTAATCACGAACTTTTCCGCCTTCCCACATTAGGAAAAAGATAGAAGACTAGGGATAAAAGTGCAGAGCATAAGGCTCTGGAATATGACCTTAGTGGAATCATGGCCTGAAACTAAAATCAGATCTATCTGTTGATTTATAAAAAATACAAAAGATCTATAGGTGATGAGGAAGTGAAATGAGGAAATTAAGCCATGATTGACTCAATCAGGGGATTTTTGGAACCTTGAATGAAAGGGTAATTGGTAAATGAAATCAAATATATAATAAGTTTACATAATTGTGATTTTAATTTCACCCTTTGTACCGCTACAATTAACTTTTCATTGCATTTATGAGCCGCTAACACGTATAGTTAGAATCAGATTGACAATATAGCATGACTTTAGGGGTATTTTATAATGAGAAAGTTTAAGAAAGTTTATGTAGAAATTACGAATATATGTAACTTGAAATGTAATTTTTGTCCTAGTTCTAGCTTGCAGAGGACATTGAAGTTTATGGATCCGGATGGTTTTACTCATGTTATTGAGAAAATCAAACCACACACCGATCATATTTATTTTCACCTGATGGGTGAACCATTTTTAAATAAAGATTTAGGAACGTTCTTGGATATTAGTGCCGAACATGATCTGAAAGTGAATATAACAACGAATGGTACTTTGATTCAAAAGKTAAAAGAAAAGCTGCTTTCCAAAAAAGCACTTCGTCAGGTGAATATTTCACTTCATAGCTTTGAAGCGAATGATACGAGTAATAGTCTAGACTCATATGTGAGTAATATTGCCGACTTTATTAATGAGGCAAACGAAACAAGTGAAATGATCTGCGCAATTCGATTATGGAATATGGATACGGATGAGCTTAAGGCGAGTAATGGTCTAAACGATGATATTCTCAGTATGTTGGAGGAGAAGCTTTCGTTGGATATTCGATTAAGTGAAGCTCTTCAGGATAAGAATAATATTAAACTGAAGGACCGTGTTTATATAAATATGGCTGAAAAATTTGAATGGCCAGAATTGGACCGCGACATTATCGATGAGAATATTTTCTGTTATGCTCTAAGAGACCAGTTAGGTATCTTAGTGGACGGTACAGTTGTTCCTTGCTGTTTGGATAGTGAAGGGAAAATTCCACTGGGGAATATATTTGAATCATCTCTTGAAGAAATTATAAATGGTGAACGGGCTAAAAATATGTTTGATGGTTTTTCGAGAAGATGTGCAGTCGAAGAACTATGTAAACGATGTGGCTATGCAAAGCGTCATAAAAAATAAGAGGTAAAGAAAACCACGAAGAATCTTCGTGGTTTCAGACTGTAKACAAACTCGATGAAAATCGAGTTWGTCTACAGTYTTTTTGAGGGKTTGTAAAAATTCGAACGTTGATTTCCACTCCAGGCACTCGCTTTCCGCGGGCGGTCAGGGAGCCTCCTCGGCGCCTTTGCGCCTGTGGTGTCTCCCTTGGACACGCTTTTCCCGCAGGAGTCTCGCACCTCCCGTTCCAATCAACTTTGTTTTAACAATTAGAAATAAACACTTTTGCCTACAGTCTTTTTTGTTTTAATAACTGAAGGAACCATATCTGGTTACTTAAATTGAACGTATTCATATTTTGTCAGACATCCTTTTTATCCTTTTCCATGAATTCCTTTATCTTTCTTTCTTCCCATTCCGATCCGAAGTTACCATCTGCAAAAGTTGTTATACCGTGTACCAGAACTCCAATTCCCCATCCTCCAAGTGGATAGAGGAACCACCAATAACTAGTATCCGTTATTAGGTTCATAACAAAAAGCATAGCATTAACCAAGAAATACACCGTTAGATGAATGTAGAATGCCTTAAGGTTCTCCACCCTCTTTTTCGCTCTTAAATATTTATCTTCATTTCCCATTCCCTCGCCCCCTTATCGTAAACACTTAAATATATTATTCTCCACATCAATAATACCTTATTTACCCAATTTTTATTACAAAAAGGAGACGATGTGCATCCTATGATGGAATGCCGGGAATTCGGTTAATAATCGAAGATTGTTTATCTCCTATCTCTGTAAATCCAGATACACTTCAGCTGGATTTTACCCTATTGTATCCTCTTTCTTCATATGGCTGTATTTTTTCCAACCATGCTTCCTCAAGTTTTTTCAATTCGCGTTTGGCATCAAAATATCCTGTTTCTTTCGGTTTTAGAACCTCTAGCACCTCAAAAGAAAAGACATCTTTCCCATATTGATTCCACTCATCTTGCAGCATTTTATTAGTATTTGTTCCCATTTCCAATTCAAATTGTTTACCCTTTAATGTCTTTAGATTCCTAGTGCTTCCTATAAATACTTTATTATTTATCGTGTTTTTTATTTGGTAAACTCCCGCTTCAACTTTTGTTTCCTTATATAATTGCTTCAATTCTTTTTTTCGATCCATCTTCATTGCCTCCATTCGTCATTTCTTCAGCCAATATTGGCTTCCATCAGGTTTTCTATCCAAGAATCCATATTCTATTAAATACCTTCTCAAAAGAACATAGTCATGATAGGCCGCTTCCAATATTTGATTGATTTCTTTTTCACTATATTTCTGCTCATTTTTAAAACGTTTCGAAATTTCTTGAAGAACAATAAACCTTTGTTTTTCCTTTGGTGGAAAAGTACTCAAAGCAGCCTGACTACCTTCTGGTAAGAATTTTTTCAATATGACCTCTTTTTCATCCTGCGTAACATTATAACGATCATCCACCATCCTTGCTTTTTGATGAAGAGGAACAAATGCAGGCGCATGTTTATCTTTATCTTTTAAAAGTTCCATCATGGCCAAAAATAACTTAGCTTGACGCTCTTTCTCTTTTAATACAAAGCGATGGTTCCGAATAGTAGAAGAACTTCCAATTCCCATTTCCTCTTGCACCTCAGTATCGTTTTTCCCTTGATAAAAAAGACGAAGAAGGCGATTCTGATGATCTGTGAGACCTGTTAGTTTCTTATCGAGATCAATCAAGTATTCGAACACCGATTGGTGTGCATTTTCGATATGAATACGCATATACCTTTCTGCTTCATAAAGAGTCCCATCTATTGGATACACTATCCCTTTTTGAACTGTATTTCCGCACAGCAAACAAATAAACTGATTCTCTTCTTCGATATACCCCTGTTTTAGCTCATCATGCGATGCACTCCAAAACATTTCTGCATCCTGCATAAAACAAACACTCCCTTATAAAGTTTACAATATAATAAACATAATATTAATTTGTTTATATTATGTCAACATTTTATGTGAATTAGACATTTTTATATCGTATTTATTCATTTTCCACATTAGTTTCGTTGCATTTTCACAAAAGGGGTTAGACTTTGGGAACATATAGTTTTGGGTAAAGAGAGAGCTTTTAAGATTTTTTTGAGAAGATGGGTTTATGGGAGTTTATTACTGATGTCTGATTATTTACGGAGTGTATTGGACGTTCTTTGATATGAGGAGGCTACCAACAGGGGATTTTCTTACAAAAGAATCATCCCTTGTCGACGAATATACGTTGAATGTTGACTTTACGAATGGAGTTGCGACGAAAGACGGTAATTATTAAAAATTGCGAAATTATTAATAAATTATTACCCTTAAACATTAAAAAGGAATTGATGCACCAAGTCAAAAAGCATCCAACTAGTTGGATGCTTTTTTTCAAATAATAATATGAAATTGGTTGAATTTAGTATAAATCCTTTGATTCGATAAAGAAGAATAAGTATTAGTTAGGCACAAACTTAAGTATTCCTTCCAGATAAACACCTTGTTCTTTTTTCGTACACGCTCTTAACTTAATTCTTCCCTCCTCTTCTAATTCCTTTGCTAATTGGACTACCTTAGTTCCATCTTCGGCTATCTCTACTGAAAAGAAATTCCCCCGARTGGAAGTTTGAATGAACTTAAATAATCTATCTTTATTCATCTAAACAACTCCTTATTTATTACAAATTCGACATAAAAGATAATCTACCTGCGATAAATAGAAATAAAAAACTTCCTTGAAGGAATACGAACATGAATAGTCCTAGAATCACAAATCAATAAACATTCATTCTTGTAATTAGAAACCTAATTATTCTCCCTCTGATTTTTCCCAAGGTAAGATATTAACCCTTGCTCACTTGCCCTAAAACGAAAAAAAACTACGACAATGTAACGGACTATGAACATACATAATAATAATAATAATATTAATACCGAAAATAAGGAATCCCCCTAATCAATCATTTTAACTTTATCCCGATAAAAGAAAAACAGCCAAAACCTTAAAAAGGTTTTGGCTGTTTTTGTTAGTGTCCCAGGAGAGATTCGAACTCCCGACCGACGCCTTAGAAGGGCGTTGCTCTATCCAGCTGAGCTACTGAGACATTTCGGTATTTTTTTTCTTCAGTTCAGAATAACGGTCACTTTTCGAACTTAGTCCGTAATCGTGATTTTTATTATAACCTAGTATAACACTCATTGCAATACTAGTAATAATAAATTTTGAAGAGTTATAGAATACCCCCACATTCATTCAAAATTCATCATGGTATTTGAATGAAGCTTGCAGTAAAAAAATGCAGAATACACTCTATCGAACAATTCGAAGTGATCATAATAATCAACAAAAGGAGAACACTTTGTTATAAGCGTTCTCTTCTTTTATCATATATAACTTATTAATTCATGATGACCTACCCATGTTTTAAAAGGCAGCTAGACAAAGCAATGTCATCCTGTTTATTTTAGTTAGATAAGTTACAAAACTGACGAATGAATTTCCGGTCATTCCTTCATAAAGCCAGTAATTTGACGATACAGCTTCTCGGGATGGGTGAAATTGACCATATGGTCAGCACCTGGAATTTCTATGATTCGAGCGTCTGAGTGCTTTCGAAAGTAATTGGCAACACGAAGGTTATCGGGTGAATCCTCCTTACCGATTATCAATAATGTTTTGGCCGTCAATTCTCCTAATCTTTCGATGGCCGATGGTTGCGGCCAAATCAACTTAACAGCCGGCCATTCAAACATTCGGTTCATATGGTGCCGGAGCATCTGAACCATCAAATCCCGGTGAGGACTCATTGTTACAACACGATACGATGGATCACTGAGCAAAAGCTCAATCATCTTATCGATATCGGGGGCAGCTCCATGAATCGTCTTCATTCTCTCTTCAAATTCCTTTGAATAGCTAAACCCAGATAATCCAGGCGCAAGCAAAACAAGTTTTGAAACCCTTTCAGGATAATTCAGAGCGAATTCAGTGGCAATTTGGCCACCCATTGAATGACCGATGAGTGTCGCCTGATTGATTTCTAGATGATCAAGCAGAGACAGCAAATCTTCAACCTGGTTGACATCTTCTAAAGGGGACGGTGATTTCCCGGTCCCACGTCCGTCAAAAGCAACGACCTTGTAGTCTTTCGCTAAAAGAGATGCGACAAATGTCCAGTTCCGTACATCAGCACCACCAGTGAGGAGAACCACAGGATGACCATTTCCATTAACTTCGTAATACAAATCCATTGAAATCCCTCCACCCATTACGATTTAATAATTAAAAATATGTTATCTTTCTTAATAATCCTGCCTTTTTCTGGCTTAACTTACAATTCAAGAAGCACCTTTTAATTTCCTTCCTCATTCTAGAATATGGCCCGAGTGCGGAACAAAAATAAAGAAAATATCTTCATCTATACTACACGTTACTTAAAAAAACCAGCCCCATAAATGGGCGTTTATGGGGCTATTAATCCCTTTAATAAAAAAAACAACTTATTTATGTCTATTCATAGAACCAAATCTCATTCCCAAAAACAAAGTAACAGTTTCGATCATTTACACCTTTTTTTGTGCTAATATATGAAAAAAATATATTGGAACGCCCTTGGTTTAGAAGCGATAGAACTAGAAACAGGTATTTCCTCTAATAATCCTCTTACGTCTACTTCAACATCTAATAATCCTTTTCTTTTGGTCATACGAAAAAACCTCCTATATCGTTAGTAATGTAAGTCGATATACGGTGTAATTTCTTACATGACCGTTATACTGACCGTTTCACTAAACGATATAGAAGGTTTTCGTATCGGGCTTTAAAGCCACTTTGTTAGTGTCCCAGGAGAGATTCGAACTCCCGACCGACGCCTTAGAAGGGCGTTGCTCTATCCAGCTGAGCTACTGAGACATTTATGATATAAGTTGCGGTAAAACTTATGTATGTATTACCTTAACTGTTCCCTTAGGACACTTCTTATTATAGTAGGATATCAAAAGAAAGTCAACGATTTTTCATAAAAAAGTTTTTTTCTTTTTTATAAGCCAGGAAGCGTGGAAAAACGCTTCCTGATCATTATACATTAGGTTAGTCGATCCGATAAGCCCTACTTAGCTCCTCAACGATTTTTCCTTCAAGATCATAATAGATGATTTCAAGTTGGTCGCTTCCTATATCCAAAATGGCATATGTTTTCTCTTTTCGTCCGCGTGGCTGGCGTATGCTACCTGGATTGATGAAGAGCTTGCTTTCAATCAACTCGGAACCAGCGGCGTGGGAGTGACCGAAGCAAATAATATCGGCACCGATTTCTTCACTTTTATAAGACAAATTCATTAAAGTCATCTTAATGTTATACAGATGTCCGTGGGTTAAGAAAAAGCGCTTGCCTCCAATGTCTTCAACAGCGTCATCTGGATAGGTAGCATCATAATCACAGTTCCCCCGTACTGCTAAAAAGCCCTTCATGAGAGGGTCTTTGCTTTCTAGCTCTGAATCACCGCAATGAATCATAGTAGCAACTTCTTCTTTGTGACGGTCGGTTATCATGCTGATTTCATGAGTTAAGCCATGACTGTCACTCATTATTAGCACTTTCATCGTCACATTCCTTCTTCCCTTTTTAGAAATTGACCCAGTTTTTCATCCAAAGCCTTCAATGCATGAGCACGGTGGCTGATTTGGTTTTTTTCCTCTTTTGTCAATTCAGCATTTGTTTTCCCCTGCTCTTTAACAAAAAAGACTGGGTCATATCCAAATCCATTCGTTCCTGAAGGTTGTTCGGTAATCAAGCCTTCCATCGTCCCAGAAACGGTGATTGTTTCCTGATTTGGTGACGCTAACGCTAAGGCGCAATAAAACCTTGCTGTTCTTTCCGCTTCTGGTACACCCTCTAGTTCCTGCAGAACTTTTTTCGTGTTCGCTTCATCACTCTTTGACTCGCCAGCATAGCGCGCAGAGTATACACCAGGACGCCCATCTAATGCATCGACAATCAAACCGGAGTCATCAGCTATCACGAAGTGACCTAGTTGATGGGCAATGGCTTCTGCTTTAAGAATTGCATTTTCTTCAAAAGTCGTTCCTGTTTCCTCCACATCCGGGGCGTCCGGTACGTCAAGAAGTGTTTTGACTTCATATCCTTTTGCTGAGAATAGACTTTCGAATTCCTTGGCTTTTCCTTTATTTTTTGTTGCAATAATTACTGTCTTCATACTTTGTCTCACCCTTTTGTATTTTATCGGCAATAACTCCAAGTGCTTCTTTTTGCACCTCGAATAAGGTTTGAAGTCCTTCTTGAGCTATTGAAAGTAATTGCTGTAACTCGTTATATGTAAAAGTTGCCTCTTCCCCTGTGCCCTGCAATTCGACAAATTCACCACTGCCTGTCATGATGATATTCATATCCACAAGGGCTGCTGAATCTTCCTGATAATTTAAGTCTAACACAACTCCTGCTTCTTCAATAATCCCGACACTTGTTGCTGCTAGATAATTTTCCAACGGAAATACCGCCAGTTTCCCCTCTTCATCCAGCCTATTTAAAGCAAGAGCCAACGCGACGAATGCGCCCGTAATTGAAGCTGTCCGAGTGCCGCCATCTGCCTGAATAACATCGCAATCAATCCAGATCGTTTTCTCACCAAGCGCCTCTAAATCGACCACTGCCCGCAGTGACCGTCMAATTAGCCTCTGAATTTCCATCGTGCGCCCTGTTATTTTCCCTTTTGCCGATTCCCTGATTGTCCGTTGATTAGTTGCTCGCGGAAGCATCGAATACTCCGCATTAATCCAGCCTTTCTTTTTACCGCGCATGAACGGCGGAACCCGCTCATCAACGCTTGCGGTACAGATGACCTTTGTGTCACCGACGGTAATTAATACCGAACCTTCAGGATGCTTCAAATAATCTTTTTGGATCTGTATCGTCCTTAATTCAGTATTCAGCCTGCCGTCAACGCGCATATTGTATCCCCCTAATTT
>NZ_JBFUIB010000120.1:0-9269 GCF_056402095.1 Peribacillus sp. P4_C12 | reverse complement strand
CCCTTAATAATGTTTATTGGCTCCATCATGGGTTAGTAAATCTATATGAACGATATACAAAACTACGTCAGACTTAAACTGAACCGCCGTATACCGAACGGTATGTACGGTGGTGTGAGAGGTCGGAGGCTAGGCGCCTCCTCCTACTCGATTTATGGCACAAACGGGGCAGTTTAGTGCTGGGGAGGAGGAGTTGAAACTTCACGAAATCTTCATGTCCTGAAATCACTCCATTTAACCGTGAACTTAAATTTAAGGGTGATGAAATCCTGCGATTAAACGAGTATTTGTGAGAAAATCGTATTAAACTAAGGGAGTTCAAGAAAGTACTAACGCAGCAGTTTTCAATACTTCGGAGGCAAGTTAATTAAAGAACCCTCCAAAAATCATCGTTTTGAGAGGGTTTTACTTTATCTAAAAGTTTGTAGAGTTGGAGATTAAATATGTCTCAAAGGATTGCTCAAATTCTACGTCACATAAACAACCGTTTTGATATATTTTCTTAGGCTTGGAAATCCGCATAATTTTGTGATGCTACCTCTATATAAACTTCCCCATACTAAATGAGTAAAAAGTTATTTGGAGTAATATGATTTTTTCTACTGTCAATTAAAGCAATACAGTGAGCCAATCGCTCTACCCCTAGTTTAATTTGACTCTCGTTCACTTGAGAGATGCTTAATCGAACGAGATTTTCCTTTTTATATTCAGGTAAAAACATTCTAGAGGCATCATCAACATAAATATGCTGCTCGTTTAGCATATGAACTACCTGTTTTGCTGTCACATTCTCGGGCAAACTGATGGATAGATAGAATCCTGAAGTCGGTTTAGAAAAATGAGTATTAGCCGGTAGCAATAATTCACATGCTTCTTGAAGAATTTGCATTTTAGTACGGTATACCTCTTTTACTTTTTTGAGATGGCTATTAAACATACCACTTTTTAAATAGATTTCTAGCGCACCTTGAGAAAGTGCTGAACTATTAAAATCTGAACTAAATTTATATCGTAAAAAATTGTTAATCATTAATGTAGGAAGAACGACAGTACCAATCCTTAACCCTGGAAGAAAAATTTTCGAAAAGCTTTTAATATAAATCACTCTCCCAGAAGGATCAAAAGAAAATAAAGGATCTGATTTTGGATTTGGATCAAGGTMTCCTAAAATATCATCCTCCACTATATATACATCGTATTTTTCAGCTAACTCAACGATTTTTTTCTTTTCACTATTCGTGTAACAATGTCCAAGTGGATTGTGAAATCTCGGGATAATATAGAAAAATTTTATATCATTATTTCGAAAAATGTATTCCAGACGATCAAGATCAATCCCTTCCATTGATAATTCAATTCCAAAAGTAGTAGCTTGATGCAGATTGATGGACTCAATGAATCCGAAATAAGTAGGCTGTTCAATTAGAATATTGTTTTTTCCATTTGGAAATGGCATAGAAACTAATAAATTAAGGGCTTGCTGCGAGCCAGATACAACGACTACTCTTTCAGGTTGAGTGAACACCTGTAAATTCTGCATATACTTCACTAACTGTACTCGTAATGAGTAAATCCCTTGTTGATCAGAGTATGTAAAAAGCTCTTCTTTATATAGTTCAATTGCTTGATTCATACAATGTTGAAATTCAACATAAGGCATAATGTTTTTATCTGGACCAGCAGATAAGAAATCAATCACCTCATTTTCATTCGTCGCATCTTGAAATTCATTCACAACATAGTAGCCACTTTTAGGAACAGAATAAATTAAATGCTCTTTTTCTAGTTCGATGTACGCTTTAATAACCGTATTTTTGCTACATGAAAAATACTCAGATAACTGACGAACAGAAGGGAGTTTACTACCTGCAATGAGCGATCCATCTGCTAGTCGAAGCTTAATTTCTTCCATTATCTTAATATATTTTGAGTTCATATATGGATCCTCCTTTAACTGTACCAGGACAGATAGGTAAAAAAATGGTTTATTTTCATTGTGTGTACCCATTATTATTTTAATTATATCAGAACTATTTTTAAGAAAAGTAGAAAATGGTACAGAGGTGATACAAACTATAAAAAATGGGGGTAGGATAAGATGCAGAGAGAAACCAGAGAGAAACTTGGATTATTGTTAGGATTAGTAGGTGTCATTTGTTTTAGCTTAACACTCCCTGCTACAAGTATTGCAGTAAAGTATTTTGGGACTACGATCGTCGGTTTAGGAAGAACAGTTGTTGCTGCTATTTTAGTAGCTGTGGTATTGATCATTCGAAAAGAAAAACTACCTTCTCCAGGCCAATTCAAAAGTCTACTTATTGTTGCTGTTGGTGCAGTTTTAGGATTTCCTCTCCTCGCTTCTTGGGCAATGGAATCCTTACCTGTTTCTCATGGAGCTGTGGAATTAGCCCTGTTACCGTTAGCAACAGCCGGATTTGCTATGTTTAGAGCAGGTGAAATCCCTTCTCTCAAGTTCTGGATTTCAAGTATAATCGGCTCTTTAGCTGTCATTATGTATGCACTTCATCTTGGATTCGGTCAATTGCAATTTGCCGATTTAGCTTTACTAGCAGCAGTGATTATACTGGGACTTAGTTACGCAGAAGGGGGGAAATTAGCGAAAGAATTAGGTAGCTGGCAAGTAATTGCTTGGGCAATTATGATCGGTGCTCCATTTTTCATTATTCCAGTTGGGCTAAACCTTACAACTGAAATGTTCCATGCCCCTTTACAAGCTTGGGTTAGTTTTATTTATCTCGCAGTTGTTAGTCAGTTTTTAGCATATGTTGCTTGGTATAGCGGAATGGCTATGGGCGGAATAGCAAGAGTTAGTCAGATTCAATACTTACAACCATTTTTGATGATTCTATTTGCAACAGTATTTCTAGATGAATCCATCACATTTTTCACTCTTGTAATAGCAGTGATTGTTGTCTTTTCTGTTATATTAGGCAAAAATGCTCACGTATCAAAAAACGGAGCTGTATCAGAGAAAAACTAACTGTGTGTTCAATTGAGATAGCTATCGCATGTCATATAGCTTATAGAACGACCGAATTGTATTAGATGAAGAAGTTGTCATGAAAATAGAGAATTGTGGTTAACAAACCGTTATCCTATAGAGAAATTATAAAATTAATGATAAGGAAAGATTCTGAGAGGAGAAAAAACATGTATATTCCTGCACATTTTAAAATTAAAGACGAAACACTTGCCTTCGACATTATGAGGGAACATAGTTTTGCGACTCTTTTTTCTCAACATAATGGAATGCCCTTTGCGACTCATTTACCGTTAATTTTGAACAAGGATAATTCATACTTATATGGACATTTTGCTCGTCCTAATCCTCAGTGGAAAGACATCAAAAATCAAACCGTCTTAGCTATTTTTCATGGTCCGCATTGTTATATCTCCCCATCTTGGTATGAGACGAATAAAGCAGTACCAACATGGAATTATGTGACCGTTCATGTTTACGGAGAAGTCGAACTGCAAGAGGATGAACATGAGTTAATGAGCTCCCTACATGATATGGTATCGAAGTACGAAGCTCCTGACAGTTCATACAGTTTGCAAGATGTTGATGCTGAGTTTCTCACTGGTATGAACAAAGGAGTTCAAGGATTCAAAATAAAAATTAACAAAATAGAAGGGAAAGCAAAGTTAAGTCAAAACCATCCATTGCAGAGACAAGAGTCAATTGTTAATCAACTGGAACAAATTTCAAATACAGATGAGCAACAGATTTCATTATTAATGAAAGCAAACCTAAAAAAATAACGTTGAATGTTACTGCACTAACAGGAGTGTTGATCCAATAAGGATTAACGCTCTTTTTTTTGAACTTCTTTTAGATCAATTCGGTGACGGAATATATGAAGTAATAAAAGTTTATGACGGAGAGGGTGTAAGCAACTTTCCACCGCAAACGTGCGATTATTACGTTCATATGTATCAAAAGCAAGTGTATCCAAGAAATTAAACCAACCCAAATACGTTGTAAAAAGAAATAATAAAGCCATTGAAAAAATGTTCATCATGTTATTCCGGAATCGAGCTATTTAATCGAATAAAACAATGCATAATCGATAAAAAACACAAAAAGCGAATTGTTTTTGAAATGGTTTCAAGATTAATTAAAGTAATTTTTTCTATATATATGGGGATAATTCAGAGAGGCTTCTTCTTATGAAGTTTTGTAAGGTGAAAATAAAATTCCCCTGAAAGGATGAAATAAATGAAAGTGGTTACAATTTCAACAGTAGATGAACTTGTAAACGCAGTTGGCAATCAAGCGATTGAAGTAATTCGTGTGAAAGGAAAAATAAATGAAAGTCCTTCGTTAAACTTGTCACCAGGGCAACAATTACTGGGTGAAGGTGATTCAATGATAAAATTTAAGAGAGGTATTGATGGTATTGAGGTAAGTCGGGACAATAAGATTGAAGGATTAACATTTATAGTTGAACCTAGCTGTCGAGCAATTTTAAACAGACCAGATGTAGATTCACTCGGAACATTAAGCTTAAAGAATGTAAAAACAATCGGACAAATTCAACTATTAGCTACTGGTTCTGTACGTTCGGGGCATGTAATTGCACAAAATGTGGAAGTAATCGAAGCGGATACGAGGGAACTGCAGGATCGACCTAAAGGATTTGGTGTATACGTCTTGCAGGGAGCCTTCACATTATGGAATCAACAAACCGATTCGAACGTGACAATTACAGCTCATCTTACTGGTCTAAGGGCAGGAAGTAATGAAAAACCTGTTCAAGGAAGTGGCATATTTGTTAGTGGGGCTGGCGATGTAGGCGGTCGACTCGAAGTGGATATGTTAGAAACAGGTGAGATACACTCAAATGGTGGAATTAATCAAGGCACGCCAGATGTCATTTCAGGTGGTGTTTTTGTCGTTTATGGTGCGCATGTGAAAAAGGTTGTGAATAATGGTTCTGTGACGACGTATGGTGTGAATGATATGGTGCTAGATAATTGGGGAATGGTGAACGAATGGATGGCAGAAAAGCGAATTACTTCTCATGGGCCAAGTGGTATTGGTTTTGTAAACTTTAGCGAAATCGGGACGCTGCGTATCCTTAGTGATATCGAAACGTACGGGATCGGTGCTCGGGGGTTTAATTTGTATGATGGAAGCTTAAAATATGCAGAATTTAAACGGATTGTTACTCATGCAAATGCTGCTGTTGGTATTCAAGTCAGTCGACCTCTAGGAACATTAGTCGTGCATGAAGATATTGAAACATTTGGAGGTGAAGGGGAATCCTTAGTAAAGGGAGTCATCACGCAACTATCTGCCGACGGATTAAGTGTCAAAGAAGGCGGTAAAATTGATAAGGTCGAAATTGGCGGCAGAATCGTTACAAATGGGCAAAATGTTCGAAGTCTTCACGTACAAGGTGAAATAAATACAATAACGGTCAAGGGTGGAATATTCTCAAATGGATCTGGATCGAAGGCAGTATTAATTGAAAATGGTATCGTCCCAATAAACGGTATTAAAATATATGAACAATCAGCAAAATAAAGAAAAATTTTTCTTAATAATAGTCCTTATTGGAGTTAAGACAAACTATTTGGTAGATCAGCTACTGAGGAGGAAAAAACAATGACAAAATTAAATATCGGAATTATCTTAGGAAGTACACGCCAAGGACGTGTAAGTCCACAAGTAGGAGAATGGGTAAAAGGAATTGCTGACAAACGTGGCGATGCGAATTATGAAATCGTAGATATTGCAGACTTCAATTTACCATTTGTATTTACAACTAATGGTGATGAACCAGGATTAARAGCTTGGTCAGAAAAGCTTACTAATTTAGATGGGTTTGTATTCATTGTGGCAGAATATAATCATAGCATCACAGGTGCATTAAAGAATGCATTAGATTCAGCTCGTGACGAATGGAATAATAAAGCTGCTGGTATTGTAAGCTATGGTTCAACTGGTGGTGCTCGTGCAGCTGAACATTTACGTGGAATTTTAGGAGAATTACTAGTTGYAGATGTTCGTGTACATCCTACATTGTCATTATTTACAGATTTTGAAAATGGAMGTGTTTTCAAACCAGCTGAACACCACCCTAAAAATGTAAATGCTATGCTTGACCAAGTTATTGCCTGGAGTGGTGCATTAAAAACTTTACGATAAAAATCATTCCAAACATTAGTAAATGTGAGGAGGATTATAGCTATTCCTTTTTTGTGATAGCGTAATAACGGTTTAATGATATGAGTTCAGATCATTTTGGCTTCGTGGAGGCATAGTGAAATAAAGGAGTCATAATAAAACTTCATATTCTACCATGTAATGCACATTTTCTCCACGCCGCCCCTGGAGGCTTTCCCTCCCATGTCAACGTGTCATAAAATATGCCCTCTCATTCCTTCGTCATGTCTATCTAAGGGGTGGAGGCCAGTATTCTAACCTAATGGGTCGGTGCCTTTTTATTGAATAACTCTGGTACTCCGTGCATCTTTGAAATCCTACGAATAAGAAAACATTCGATAAAAGATAGCTGAAAATCAACAGTATTCAATAAAACTACGCTGCGGGGAGCTGTTAAAGGATGTAATTTTTCTGGAGAATAGGAGCGGGAACAGTAGGTATTATCGTAAACGTTATATTCGGTGTACTTTCAATATTATCTACTATCTTTTTGGTGCCAAAAGATGCCGGTAAAACATCTAATGCTCCTAAAAAATTACCAGCTTGAAGCCCTGTTGTAGAATAATAGCAGTTGGAAGTGTAAAACGCCACATTTAGTGGCGTTTTCGAAAATAATGAAAGGATGAAGAGTTTATGAGAAGTGAATTAATGGAAATGTTAGAATCTCGTAAGGATGAAATTATTGAAATTCGCAGACATCTACACCAAAATCCTGAGCTTTCTTTTAAAGAAGAAAAAACAGCTCAATATATTATTGATTTTTATAAAGGAAAGGATGTAGAAGTTCAATCTAATGTAGGTAATGGATACGGAATTATCGTGACAATTAAAGGTGAAAAGCCTGGAAAAAACATTGGTCTGCGCGCTGATTTTGATGCGCTCCCAATCGTCGAAGAAACGGATGTACCCTTTATATCAAAAAATGAAGACGTTATGCATGCATGTGGTCATGATGGTCATACAGCCTACTTGTTAGTTTTAGCGGATTGCCTAATTCAATTAAAAGATGAAATTCCAGGTACAATAAAAATTATTCATCAACATGCGGAAGAAGTTCCGCCAGGCGGGGCAAAGAGTATTGTAGAATCCGGCATGCTTGACGATTTAGATAATGTATTTGGAATTCATCTGCTGCCAATGGGCCCAGCAGGAGTTGTTGGGTATCACGCTGGATATTCTTTTAACGGCAGGGCTTATATGAAATTAAAAATTCAAGGTAGAGGTGGACATGGTTCCTCACCACATCTAGCGAATGATGCCATTGTGGCTGGTGCTCATTTTGTTACAGCCGCTCAAACGATTATTAGCCGTCGATTAAGTCCTTTTGATATTGGTGTGATTACGATTGGTTCTTTTGATGGAAAAGGAACATTCAATGTAATTAAAGACAGCGTAGAGCTTGAAGGCGATATCCGTTATATGACTGTTGAAACAAAGGGAACAATTGAAAAAGAAGTTAAACGTCTTGTAAAAGGACTTGAAGAAGAATTTGGTGTAACATGTGATCTAACATATACGAATGATTATCCACCTTTATATAATGATCCTGAAATAACAGAAAAGGTTGCTGAGTTTCTCAAGAATGCAAATGATAAAGATATTAAAGAAGTAAAGGAATTTCCAGCAATGCCACCATCTGAAGACTTTGCTTACTATGCTGAAAAATTCCCTTCCTGCTTCTTTTACATTGCTTGTACACCTAAAGGAGTAGAAAAACCTTATTTTAATCATAATCCTAAATTTGATATCGATGAAGATGCCCTTCTCGTGGCAGCAAAAGCAGTAGGATATGTAGTTTGCGGTTATTATGAGTTAGATTAGGAAAAAGAATAGAATTGTTTGTAAGGTGTGGTATAGATGACCACATGGTTCGGTGTATTAGATAATTCTATTGATAAAAAGCAAAACGAATACCGAGACAAGCTAATAAAGAAGAAAGCGAAAAATCCATAGTATCATTGAGTTTGTGTATCATGAAACCACAAATGGAACATCAATTATCAGGAGCTGATCAGCAGCTCTTTTTCTTATGGAACGAAGGGGTAGGTTAGTGAAGGGGGGGATTTCCATTTTTCACCCAAATGAAAAGGTGTCAAATGGTATGATTGAAAAAGAAATTGTACAGAACTTAATTTGTAGGGGGAAATATATTCTTGAAAATGGTTAGAATTATCTTAACAATAGTGGTTATTGTTCTATCAGGTTATAGTCTAATAACTCAAACCTTTGAGTTATTTCCGTATTATATGTTGTTCCTTGGGGCACTTACGTTGGTGACAGGATTAGCCGAACTTCAAAAAGATAGAAAAGGATTTTGGGGGTATATGAATATTGCTATCTMTTTATTTATTTTCTTTGCTTCCATACAGGCTTTCTTATGGAACTAAAGGGAAGGTTAGTTCAATAAGGAAGGTTGTCTTTTGTGTCGGATAAGACACAAACTGTGAAATAAAAATGAAAAAGAAAGAGTATCATATTACTCTTCCTTTCTGTCTATTTTATACTTGTCTAACCTTAATGAAATGTCTCTAAGTAAAATGTTTCTTTCCTTTTGAGTTTTGAGGAAGCTGATTAAAAACCAAACAATAAATGCTATTGGAATTAAATAAAATAGTATACCTGAAAGTGCCATAAAGTCTACCCAGTCCATTGTTTCTCTCTCCAATCTTTCTATATTGGGGAATTATAGCATATTTGTTTGATATATTCTTAAATTGAACGGAATCCCAAACTATCAGAGCTGTCTTTAAGGCAGCTTTTTCGTGCGCCCGGCATGGGTGCAATCTATAGGGTGAAAGTCCCGAACCATGAAGGCAGTAGTAGTGGTTAGCTTAATGCAAGGGTGTCCACGGTGACGTGGAATCTGAAGGAAGCAAGCGGCAAACCTCCGGTCTGAGGAACACGARCTTCATATAAGGCTAGGTATCATTGGATGAGTTTGCGAAACAAAACAAAGTCCTTACTGCCGAAGGTGGTACAGAGTAAATGAAGCAGATAGATGGAGGGAAAGATTGCACTCTTACCCGGGGAGGTCTGATGACAGCCAAGTACACTTGGTAACCTGTCCAGTGATGGA
>NZ_JBFUIB010000119.1:0-9307 GCF_056402095.1 Peribacillus sp. P4_C12 | reverse complement strand
GGATAAACCTACATTTCTTTCTTGTGCAATGGATTTATAGGATTTTTTCCCTTCTAAGTACTCTAAAACTGCATGTGATTTTTCGTCTATCGTATATTTAGTCAAAAAAACTGCACCTCCAATTATTAGATGTTGTCTAACAATTGGGGTGCAGTTCAATCATCACAGCTCTTTAAAGAACGATTGCACCTGTTAGTTGATTAACGAATAAAAATATATTTATCTATTCGTGTGTTTGAAGAGCTAACTTTATTCCCAAACCAATGTAGACTATACCTACGACTTTCCCAAACCAATTTGAACTGCTGTTAGATTTAACTAATAACTTGTTGCCAATTGTACTTGTTAGGAAAACTAAGAGAGTGGTATACATTATGCTCATCAGTACAAATGTTAACCCAAGCATTAAAAGCTGAATTGTCACTGGGGAACCATCACTTTTTACAAACTGTGGTAAGAAAGCTAAGAAAAATAATGAAGTCTTAGGGTTTAGTAATTCAATTAACAAAGCCTGACGAAATGATAGGTTATTATTCACTTTCTTAGTAATAGGTTTTTCAATTTTTTTTGATTTTTCAAGCAAAGCTCTTATTCCTAAATAAACTAAGTATGCTGAACCTAAATATTTAACAACTCCAAAAGCAAGTGTAGATGTCATTAATATCGCGGAAAGTCCAACAACTGCCGCAAGAGTATGAATTAAGTCACCAACAGCAATACCCAAGCCTGTGATAATTCCATTCTTTTTTCCACCTTTAATAGTTTGAGATATTGTCAAAAAAACAGCGGGACCTGGGATTAAAAATAACATCAGAACAACCAAAATGAAAGTCAACATTATATATTATTCCTTTCTTTTAGAGATTATACAGGCTGATTTAACCAACCACTACATAGTTTATTTTAACACTTTTAACATAGTAAAATAGCTCTTTAATCAACAATCCTGCCCTGTTTGTCGCATAAGAAAAAAGCTGATCGTCACTGCCCTTTAAAACCGTTAGCTTAACACGTTTACTTATTATTTTTTAGAAATGAATAGACATATGTATCGTGTGCTACACCATTTTGATACATATATTTCTTCAAAACCCCCTCTTTTTGAAAACCAATATTAGTCAGTAACTTATTAGATGCTTCATTGTTTAAAAATACAACAGCACCTATACGAGTTAAATTCATAACATCAAAACCATATGTAAGAACTCTAGATACTGCTTCTGAAGCATATCCTTTTCCCCACTGCTCTGGATGGATTTCGTAACCTATTTCTGCTCTTTTATGTTTAGGTAACCAAGCATTAAAGCCAATTGTTCCAATTATACCTTTGGTCTCTTTTTTTTCAATCCCCCAGCGTATGCCTCTTTTTTCATTGTAGTTATTTGAAAAGAAATCAACGAATTTCACTGCTTCTTCTATACTCTCTAATGTTTCTTGTCCATAATAACGTGTTACATTTTCGTTAGAAAAACAAGCAAAAATACCCTCTGCATCCTCTTTTGTTATTTCTCTTAATATTAGTCTTTCTGTCTCTAATATTGGAAACATTTCATCTCTCCCTCTGTTTATTACTATAATTAACTATTCTTTTTAAATGGTAAAAATTCCTTTATAAATTGAATTCTTTATTGCACTATCCTGACCCTTTAGTTGAACAAGGGTATTTTTTCTCTAATTAGAATGTAACGAACGTACATTCAAAAGTTCATATAATAGGATCTTATAAGCTGCAGTTTAGAAGGATCTTTTTAATTGGAGGATTCTTTTATATGCTTATTGAGGTACCACCACATGCCCATCAAGCTAAGAAAATAGGACACCCCCAAAACGATAAAATGAGCTTCTTTGTTACAAGAAAGCCCAAAATTTTGTTCTGAGGGTATTATAAATTGTTAACTTGATGGCAATGTGACGTTAACCTAGGGAGAGTTAATTAAGAGAAATCCTCAAAACTTTCCTCGGAAATTAAATTGTATATCAAGAATGTCGAGGTGTTACTTCTTTAACATATAAATTTTACGAGGTCTTCCCCGTGGCGATTGAAGTTCTTCTCCTTTGTACTCCACTAAACCGCTTTCACTTAAACTACTCATAATTCTCTGAGCATTTCGAACGGTCATAGATAAATGAGAAGCTAAGTCTGAGGAAGTGAAGCCGTCCCAGCCCATACGATCAATCAATGCTTCTATCTTTTTATACGTTTTTACACTTATGTTAGCCTGATTTAATTTATCTAGCAGTTCTTTATCATTAGAACGGAAGGTATATGCCAATTGTTCCTCTTGACCTACAGATTCAATCATTAAACCATCTTCCTGGATAACAACAATACCGGAACTTTCTTGCTTCTTCGAATGACGAATCGCCTTACGAGCATTGATTTCAGCCGATGCAGCCGTCTCACCAAAACCAATTCCAACTGCAACAGAAACATCCATCTCAAGGGACAGTTGTTGAACAGTACTGTGCAAGCTACCAATTTCACGTTCAATTGCCTTACGTGAACTAAATATTTGATAGCGACCGTTTCCATTTTCGATGAGAGAACCATCTAATTTTTCGCAAAATGTCAGTAATGTTTGTTTAATTTTAAGCTCCAAATGCTGCAGATGGTAACGAATATTAACCTCGTCAACAAATTGATCAAACTGATCAATTTCAATAATCTCTACACCTATCTGACTATCCTTAAAATAAGTACTTTTTGCTTTTTCAATTAAGATCTTGACCGCTTGTCTAATTTCCATCTTTGTCATATTTATTTTGTAGACAGAAACATTTTCTTTCTTCAAGGCTTCATATACAGATTGTAAAACGGTAAGGACACCTTGTACCTCCCCTTCCCTCCACAACTGAAGATGAAATTGAACAATGTCTTGAAAATCATATTGTTCATCAAATGTTTTTATATAAATATTTTCGGTGGAAATCCCTAGCTCTTGTAGAGACTCTTGCAAAAAAAAGTCTTCTAATCGAATCATATCAATGGATATCTTATCGAAAAAATATTTTTGATCCGCAGACATTTGTAAAAAACATCTATATAAACTAGATCCTACAGGAGGACAATACGTAAAATTGGCCTCTGAATCTAACATTTCTTTTGCAATTCTATAAGGAACTGGTCCAGAGAAAAACCAACCATTTACTGAATTTTGGTGATTTTTTATAATGTCCGTTACCTCTCGTGCATCTTCATATGGAAAATCAATGAAATCTATTTCATGCTCAAATTCATTAGTAACATCCCGAATTTTCTTTAAAGATGAAAGTGGACCTACAACACCAATTTTATACAAGTTTACTTCACCCCTACATCATACTATTAGATTTATTATATCAAAATAACCAATTAACCCCAACAGGGAATAATAATGAGATCCAAATATCAATAACATGTAAAGCGCCGTTTGACATAAATAAACGGTGCTACTTAATATGGTTTACTTCTCTATCGTTAGGTCAAGAGTGGTAGAACTTATACATTCCAAAGATTCAAAACCTTTTGTTTGTTTAGAAAGTATTACTAAAGCTAGAAAAAAAAAGATTCCTTTTTTTCTGAAAATTTTATTGAAATAGATTATTCTTAATTATATAATACATTTAACGAAAATAACGTTAAGTATTCGTTAAATGAAAAACAAGTAATTTGAAAGGTATGTATGAAGTACACGAAGGATGAAAGACCATTTTGGGTAATTTTAGCTTAAGGAAGGTTTAGAGAAAAAGTTTATAAATTAAATGGTACAAAAAAAGCACAAACTACAAATGGAAGAAGGTTTAGGAGGAGAATGTAATGGAACAAAAAGTAATGAAAGATACAACTAATCTGCAAAATCATAAAAAAGGTGGATTTTTCAATCAAGTAGAGCGAATAGGAAACAAAATCCCCCATCCATTTATTTTATTTATTTATATGATTGCCTTTTTATTTGTTGTAACCGCTCTCTTATCCGTTTTCCATGTTTCGGCATCGGATCCCATTAGTGGAGAGAAAGTAGAAGTTCAAAACCTCTTAAGCCGTGAAGGCATTCAATGGATACTGCCGAATATGATTAAAAACTTTTCCGGCTTTTTACCACTAGGTTCTATTTTAGCCCTAATGCTAGGCGTAGGACTTGCTGAAAAAGTCGGTTTGTTAGAAGTTTTGATTCGAAAAATGTCGTTAAAGGTCTCAGGGAAATACGCGAGTTATTTAGTTGTATTCGTTGCATTTTTTAGCCATGTCTCTTCTGATGCTGCGCTTGTTATTATGCCTCCCCTTGGAGCTTTAATTTTCCTTGCTGTGGGACGGCACCCTGTTGCTGGGTTGCTCGCTGCTATTGCTGGGGTTGGTTCAGGTTTCACTGCCAATTTATTAATCGTCACAACAGATGTCTTGCTATCAGGAATTAGTTCGGAAGTAGCGAATGGTATGAAAGCAAATTTGACAGTTAATGTTACCGATAACTGGTTCTTTATGGCTACTTCAGTTCTCGTACTTACTGTTGTCATTGCCTTGATTACAGATAAATTTGTTGAGCCGCGCTTAGGAAAATATGAAGGTAGCGGTAAGCATAAAAAATTGGAACAATTAACGAAGCAACAAAACAAAGCACTCCTGGCTACAGGTATTTCAGCATTGATTTTTATAGCTGTTATGGTCGTTCTAGTCGTTCCGGAAGGAGCCCTATTACGAAATCCAGAAACTGGAGCTATTCTTCCCTCTCCATTCATGTCTGGTATTGTCGCGATCATCTTACTTTTCTTTTTTACAGTTTCTATTACGTATGGAGTTAAAGTAGGAGCAATTAAGAAACAAAATGATATTCCAGAATTATTAGTAGACCCGATTAAAGGAATGGCCGGATTTATTATTATGGTTTTTCCACTTTCCCAATTTGTCGCTTGCTTTAACTGGAGTAATATGGGTAAATTTTTGGCATTATCCATCACAGATCTCTTAGAACAGCTAAACATAGATGGTGCACCCGTACTTATTGGGTTAATGTTCTTATCTGGACTTCTATCCATGTTTATTGCTAGTGGATCCGCCATTTGGTCTATATTAGCGCCGGTTTTTGTCCCAATGTTCATGGTATTGGGCTATCATCCTGCCTTCGCCCAAATGTTGTTCAGGGTTGCAGATTCATCTGTTCTACCATTAGCACCTGTATCTCCATTTGTCCCACTATTCTTAAGTTTCTTACAAGAGTATAGAAAAGATGCAAAACTAGGAACATATTATTCTCTTATATTGCCATATCCGATTATCATCTTTATCATTTGGACGCTATTGGTAGTGGTTTGGTATTTCCTCGGACTCCCAATTGGTCCCGGAGTCTATCCGAAATTACCGTAATTTAAAAAATCGCAAGCGCCTTGAATAGCCCCTTCAGCGACTCGAGGGGCTAGGTTGCTTGGGCTAGACGCCAAAACTTGTCGAAAATTATTAAATTTTCATCAAATAACTTTAGGAGTGAAAGAATTGGATATTATTTCTTTAAGACGTGATCTTCATCAACACCCAGAAGTTGGCTTTACCGAATTTCGAACTGCTTCAAAGGTAGTAGAAGTACTAACTTCTTTGAAATATAACGTGATATTTGGAAAAGATGCTTTAGATGGGGATTCTCGCCGTGGAGTTCCACCTACAGAAGTATTACAAGAAACATTTAATAGAGCATTACAAGATGGTGCAAATCCAGAAATTCTCCAAGAAATGGAGGGTGGATATACTGCTGTTATCGGTACATTAAAAGGAAAAACAGATGGCCCAACTGTAGCTTTCCGGTTTGATATGGATGCATTACCTGTTACGGAAAGTACTGATTCTGACCACTTCCCACAAACAAACGGTTTTCGTTCCAAATATGAAGGGAATATGCATGCGTGTGCACACGATGGCCATACAGTAATTGGCTTAGGGCTTGCGGAAAAATTAGCGGACCAGAACTTTGCAGGAACGGTTAAGCTTATTTTTCAACCAGCTGAAGAAGGAGTACGCGGCGCCTATTCAATTGTACAAAAAGGAATTTTAGATGATGTTGATTATTTATATTGTCTGCACCTTGGCACAGATGTCCCTCTAGGAGAATTTCATGGTGGGTCTTCTGGCTTTTTAGCAAGTACGAAAATGGCTGCTCATTTTCATGGGGTATCTTCTCATGCAGGTGCTTCTCCTGAAAAAGGAAAAAATGCATTATTAGGAGCTGCCACTGCATTATTAAATATTCATGCTATTCCAAGATTTAGTTCAGGTTCTACCCGCATAAATGTAGGTATTCTTAATGGTGGAACAGCCGCTAATATTATTCCAGCGCATGCAAAAATGATAATTGAAACCCGTTCTGTAACCGAAGAAACAAATGCAGAAATGGAGAAACGTGTTCGAAATATCGTGGCTCATAGTGCAGGTATGCATGAACTTGAATATGAGATTGAAATTATAGGACAAGCAATTACGATTCATTGTGATCAAGAACTTGTCGATCTATCTATGGAAGAAGCCCGAAATGTAAATGGTTTTTCAACAATCAAAGCATGTAGGGAATCCGGTTCTGCTGGAAGCGAGGATGCAAGTTTTATGATTCGAAGAGTACAGGATAATGGTGGTAAAGGGACCTATATGATTATTGGGACCGATATTCCTGCACCACATCACCATCCTAAATTTGATATTCAAGAAGAAGTGTTACCAAGAAGTGTAGAACTTTTGAATCTTATAGCAAGACGACTTTTAAAATAATATTTCATATTAAATCGAATATACATTCATATTAAATCGATTATATATAGGAAGGAAAGAGTGCAAAATGACACATGTAAATAGACTATCAGAAATTATTGAACAAAAAAAAGAAAAATTCATTGAAGTTAGTGACTCTATATGGAATTTTGCAGAAACACGTTTTGAAGAATATCAATCTGCTGAATTGCTTTGCAGCACGTTAGAAAACGAAGGCTTTTCTGTTGAAAAAGGTGTTGGAAACATAGAGACAGCATTTATTGGTAGCTTTGGAACTGGTAAACCTGTTGTGGCAATCATGGGAGAATTTGATGCGTTGTCAGGTATGAGTCAAAAAACAGCTACAGCTAAACAGGAGCCAATTGTACAAGGTGAAAATGGCCATGGATGTGGTCACAATTTACTTGGTACGGGATCATTAGCTGCTGCTGTTGCAGTGAAGGAATATATGGAAGAGAATCATATAAATGGGACAGTTCGTTATTATGGATGTCCTGGAGAAGAAGGCGGATCAGGCAAAACCTTCATGGTCAGAGAAGGTTTGTTCGATGACGTTGATTTTGCATTTTGTTGGCATCCACTAGATGTTAACGGCATTATGTCGATGGATTCACTTTCCAATTTCCAAGTGTATTATAAGTTTAAAGGAAAAAGCTCTCATGCAGCAGCATCACCACATTTGGGACGGAGTGCTTTAGATGCCGTAGAACTTATGAATGTTGGCGTGAACTATTTAAGAGAACATATTATCCAAGACGCAAGAGTTCATTATGCGATAACGAATTCTGGTGGATTATCGCCTAATGTTGTCCAACAAGATGCAGAAGTTCTTTATTTATTACGAGCCCCAGAAGTTTCACAAGTTCAAGATATTTACTTAAGAGTTTGTAATATTGCTAGAGGAGCAGCCCTTATGACAGGAACTGAAGTAGAAATCGTTTTCGATAAAGCCTGTTCTAATGTTATCCAAAACACAGTGTTAGATTCCGTTATGTATAAGAATTTTCAAGAATTAGGTATTCCACAACACGATGATAAAGAAAAACAGCTTGCAAAAGAGATCCGTGCTACCTTAACCGAACAAGAAAGGAATAGTACAATCAATCTGTTTAATGATAGTCAAGATGATGCTATGGCAAGTTGGTTGGAACCCATTGAGGGCTGTCAATCGCCATTAACAGGTTCCTCGGATGTGGGGGATGTTAGTTGGATTGTTCCTACTGCTCAATGCACAACAGCTTGTTTTGTTCTTGGATCCACTCTGCATAGCTGGCAGTGGGTTACACTCGGATCAACATCTATTGCCCATAAAGGTATGCTTCATGCTGGCAAGGTTATTGCGGCAACTGCAGTAGAAGTACTCCAAAATCCAGAATTAATTGACAAGGCAAAAGCAGAGCTAAAAGAACGATTACAAGGGAAAGGCTATGTCTCCCCTATTCCGCAAGATGTAAAGCCCACAGTTAAAAGATAATAGACTAGATTAGAAAGATGTTGTAATCGTACGTATGGAAAATCCCCTTATTTTATTGAAATGATGACCATTATTCATAGCATATATGGTGATGAATTTATGGATTTTTTTTGAATACTCTTTCGATAATAAGGTAGAAAAAATCACTCAAGAGGACGGAATGATCCAAAAATGACTGGGTGACTTTAAGTGAAATAGCAGTATTTAAAGGGATCTTCGATTGGAAGATCCCTTTTTCATTGAGAACTTTTATCTTTGATTCCATTCTTTTTTTAACAGCCTATAAACTATATTACCATGTGATCTTGTATTTCTATTGAGATTTCTTCTTCATTTATCCGCCCCCTTAAGTGGGAAAAAAGCCGCCGAAGCAGCAGGCAATCTTATAGTTAATCGATAACAAGAAAACGTATTAAAGAAACAACTCCATCTCACTATCCTTCGTCGTAAAGCCCATTTTTTTTATAGATGTTTTCCATCTTTAGAGGCGTGCAACCAAATTCGTTTAACACCACTATTTCTGCTCTCGTCTATACATTTTTTTAGCATTCGTTTTGCCAAACCTTTTCCACGGTACTCAGGGATAGTGTACATATTAAGAATGTAGGCTTCAACCCCATGAAGATTTTCCAAATATGGTGGTCTTTGAAATAAAACCATTCCACTGATACTAATGGCTTCCCCATTCGATTCCGCAATATAGGATATAAATTCATTTTTTGAAAGTGCTTTTTGTAAATACTCTCTTGTTGATGTCTCCATAAGATGTTCCTCCTGAAGAGATTTTAACTCACCTAGTTCTTTTAAAAGTGCTAACCGCAAACTAACTATCTTATCAATGTCTTCAATAGAAGCCTTGATGAAATCAAACTTATTAATATGACTCAACCAATATCACTTCCTTTTGAGGATTTACTCAAAATATGTATATTCTTTTTAATATATTAAATTTCCTTCTTCAATTAAACTGCCCCGTTAGTTGCATAATCGAGTAGGGGGAAAATAAGTTTATTTTCGCCCCTCTCACAACACCGTACGTACGGTTCGCGTATACGGCGTTTCAATTTATATCACAGTGTGTACTCTTTTAGATAATGTTCTAAAGC
>NZ_JBFUIB010000118.1:0-9313 GCF_056402095.1 Peribacillus sp. P4_C12 | reverse complement strand
ACCATTAATGAGAAATGGGTAGCAGATATTACGTATATCCACACGTTAAAAGACGGATGGTGTTATTTAGCTTCGGTATTAGACCTTCATTCTAAGAAAATAGTAGGATATTCATTTTCTCGTTCAATGACGACAGAACTGGTCATAAAAGCTTTCAATAACGCACACATATCACAAAAGCCCTCGGAGGGCTTAGTTCTTCATACGGATCTTGGCTCACAATATACAAGCAGTGAGTTTACTCAACATATCCAAAACCATCATATTAAGCAATCCTTTAGTCAGAAAGGTTGCCCGTACGATAATGCCTGTATTGAATCCTTTCATGCCCTATTAAAAAGGGAAGAAGTCAACCACGTACAATATCTAGACTATCAAACAGCTAAATTAGCAATGTTCCAATTCATTGAAGGTTGGTATAACCGAAAAAGAATTCACAGCAGCTTGGGCTATCAAACCCCACAAGCRATTGAAGATCGTATTAGGAATACAGCTTAAGATTTAACTTATTAGTGTCCAAAATATTGACTCAAATCCAGTGCGTTAGTTCCATAGGATGCAATAATGAAGACCACAATAAGTGGTAAAGCCCTTCTCTTAATTGAGAGGGGCTTATTTATTTTCATCTCTGAACATTAAATGATATTAGTCCAAAGTAAAGGGCCCTAAATCAGGGACATTTGTAGGACTTATTCTGCTAAAGCACCTCTTAGTTGAACAACGATTCATTGTAGATAAGTTACTTATTGTATTTAAACTTTTTATCAATTATTTTAGTTCTTTGATGAAGAACTAAATAACTTACTAAAGCCCCTACTGTATTAAGTATATTGAATATGTTGTGAGAAATATCTCATTGAATCAATTTGAATTTGTCATACAAAGCTTGTAATTTTTATAACCTTAGAAAGAAGTTAATTATGATCAGAAAGGAGCGGAAATATGCTTCTCTCTAAATTTGTAGATGAACTTCCTATCCCACCTATTTTAAAAGCTCGATGGAAAGATCAATTTCATACTTATTATGAAGTGAATATGACAGAATTTAAACAATCACTCCATAGTGAGTTAAATGATACAACTGTATGGGGCTATGAAGGCAGCTATCCAGGACCTACAATTGAAGTAGAGAGCGGAGAAAAAGTGTTTATCAAATGGATCAACAATCTTCCAGAAAAACATCTATTGCCGGTAGACTATACGGTACATGGTGCCCATTTGGATGTACCGGAAGTACGAACGGTAGTACATGTTCATGGCGCTAGTGTTGAACCGGAAAGTGATGGCTACCCGGAGGCTTGGTTTACAAAAGGATTCAAACAAGTGGGTCCATATTTTAGAAAGCAAATATATCAATATGATAATAACATGCGGGCTTGCAACCTCTGGTATCATGATCATTCAATTGGTATCACAAGACTCAATGTATATTCTGGGTTGGCAGGATTTTACTTTGTAAGAGAGCAACGGGAAAGTTTATTAAATTTACCAGCTGGTCAATACGAAATCCCTCTTATGATTCAAGACAAAACCTTTAATTATGATGGTTCTCTTTATTACCCAAGAAAGCCAGAAAATCCAGTTGTGGAATTAGAAACATCGATAGTTCCTGAATTTTTTGGGAATACAATCCTAGTGAATGGCAAAGTATGGCCCTTTTTAAAAGTGGAGCCACGTAAATATCGATTTAGACTGCTTAATGCATCTAACACCCGTTTCTATAGGTTCAAGCTTGATTCGGGACAACTTATTTATCAAATCGGAACGGATGGAGGATTAATGGAATATCCGATAGGAGTCAAAGAAATCATATTGGCACCTGCAGAAAGAGCAGATGTCATCATTGATTTTACCAATCTTGAGGAAAAGAATATTATCGTGAAAAATGACGCCCCCGCACCTTTTCCAGATGGGGATCCTGCAAATGCAGTAGGTATAGTGATGGAATTTAGAGTCTCTCTTCCTCTTACAAGTATTGATACCAGTGTTATTCCGTCGTATATGGAGCCTTTTCCAAAGATAATTGAACAGTCAGCTTCAAAGGAGAGATACTTAACTTTAAATGATAATATGGATCAGTACGGACGGGAATTCATGTTATTAGATAATAAACCGTGGGATGCCCCTATTACAGAAAATCCAAAATTGGGATCAACCGAAATATGGTATCTAATTAACTTAACTACAGATACACACCCTATTCATCTTCACTTAATTGATTTTCAAATAGTAGACCGGAGAGATTTCGATGTAGAAAAGTATAACAAGGAGAGAATTATCCATTATACGGGCCCCGCGTTGCCACCCGAACCACAAGAACGAGGAGGGAAGGATACAGTAAGAGCTAATCCTAAACAAGTAACTCGAATTATCATGAAGTTTGGTCCCTATACAGGATTGTATGTTTGGCACTGTCATATATTAGAGCACGAGGATTATGAGATGATGAGACCATATATTGTTATCCGATAATAGACTGTATCCTGTCAATCCTAAATGCACGCTAGGGTATATTTTAATACAGAGCATGCGATATTTTTGAATGTATTCAAGGAGATTGGAAGCGTAATATAAATACTAGTGATAAAGTTACTTTTACTCATTTACTTAATTTTATCAATCTTATGTATTCATGACTTTTCATTTCCGAATAGAAAATTTGTGGTCATTCATATTATGGTGGTCACCCAATGTGTTAATAAGTATTATTAAATCCAGCACATACTTGGATACGATTATTCAATACTAGGATTTATCTTTTTCAAATTTCATATTCCGACTAGTTTCTTCTATAATATATGAGAATTTAAAAATTGATTCCTCTCTATAATTTAGTGGAGTGTAGCGAAAATATATGAAATCGACTTTTTAAAAGAGTCATGTAATTAATAGCAATGGAGAACCCTTTTTATATAGGGTTCTCCATTGTTTTTTGAATGAAAAAATCACTTAATAACACCTATTTATTTTTCTAAACCTGTCTTTCAAATTTTTTTAAAAAATTATCAGAAGATGAGTAAACTTTTAGTAAAAATAATACTGAGGATTAGGTGGAATTTGATAGTTATATGCCGGAGTTGTATACATTTGGTTTTCATAGTGATTTATATACTGCTGCGGATATTGATGTGTAACGCCTTCACTAGCTCTGTTGCAGTTAGCAGGTGGACCAATAAATGTTGCTGATTTGACTGGTGCAATTGCTTTTTTCCATTGGTTTTCATCCATGCAATAGGTATGCGCCATAATATCCGGAGGTGTCAATTTCAAGATATCCGAACCAAGAATTACTTCGGGCGTTGGTGCATTAAAAATAGCAAGTAGATGTGTGTCATCAAGAGTCGCCACTTCATAATGCCACCAACCTTGTGGAACGTTGGCTACTTGACCAGGTGTAATAGGATAATTCTGTATTTGTTTTGTAAAAGGATTCAGTAATGAAACAGTTGCAGCTCCAGAAATACAGTAAACTAGTTCTGCAGCATTTTGGTGATAATGCGGTTCTACGACATTGTTGACGCTCAGGAAAATATCTAGTAAAGACGTATTTTCAAGTGTGTTCAATTGTTTGACACCTAATACATTTATATAGTTTTGATTATCTTTTTTTAAGAGGAGACTTTTATTTATATCAAAAGTGAATTGTGTTGATGGTGAAGTGTAGTCCATATATGAAACCATAGTAAATCATTCCTTTTAAAAATCGTAGTTTAATGCAGGATATGTATATATTCATTTTAATGTGCAAAAGCCTAGTTAAAAATAAATTGTTGTACAGTTTGTAACAAAGGCTAATGGGTATCCGATGTAAGAGTAATATATAATTAATTCACCTAAGGTGTTTACAAAATAAAAGCATAAAGATGGCATGGATAACTCAATCTTTACTTCAATTTAATACTATTAATTTAAATAATATAAAAAGTTCAGGCGTATAATTTCAAACGTCTGAACTTTATTTAATTGGTTATATTAAATAGTATTGTTTAATTTTATTGTGCTAGAACTAGGAAGGTACTAGACCAGTTAGGATAAATTCCGGTTGAAATTGGATATATAGTCCATTTTTGTTCTGTGGTAAACAGCTCCGTGAAAATCCAAAACATTAATCGGTATCATGGCCTGTTGACATATACTTTATTTTTGTTCGTCCCTGAGAAATAGATCTATAAACCTAGGCTGCTGTTGAAATTTATTGCGTCTCAAGTCTGAAAATCAATCGTAAAAAGAAATGGCAATTCAGTTTTAGATTGCCTAGATGATACTCTTTTTGTAGTGATTAGCCAGAGTTTGACGATATGGGTACCCATATTTGTTTTGTATTTAACGCTAGAAGATAGAAGGTATTAATTGAGCATTATTCTTCTATAATATTGAAATGAAATGAGCTTATCTGAATTTTTACTATAGTCTAATTTTAAATAAGCAGAATTTTCCCATTGCGTGTTATGAAATTACAGTGATATAATGTTTCCTATGATTTTAAAAGTTTAACATAGGAAGTGGCTAAATTGTCGAACAATTCAAAAGAAAGTAAATTCGTCCCGTACATATCTGCATCTAAATCTCTACCAGAATTAACTGTAACAGCTATAATTCTAGGGATTATTCTTGCCGTCGTATTTGGGGCAGCAAATGCATACTTAGGCCTACTTATTGGATTAACTGTCTCTGCTTCAATACCCGCAGCGGTAATCTCCATGGCTATTTTAAGAGGGATTTTTCGTAGGGATTCAATTTTAGAGAACAATATTGTGCAAACGATGACCACAGCAGGTGAAGCCATTGGCGCCGGTGCTGTATTTACTATTCCAGCATTATTCATGTGGGATATCGAAGTGAGTCAAGCATTTATCATTTTCGTTGTATTAACGGGGGGATTCCTAGGAGTCTTTATGATGGTTCCCCTTCGTCAACTTTTAATTGTGAGAGAACATGAAACATTACCTTATCCTGAAGGTACGGCATGTGCTGAAGTACTGAAGTCAGGTGAAAAAGGTGGTACAAGTGCCAAGTTAATCGGAGCCGGATTAGTAATCGGTGGAGTTGTTAAAGCGCTTGGTGATGGATTTAAGCTTTTCAAAACAGAAGTTGAAACAGGAATTTCGAATTTTAAAAATGCAGTAGTTGGTCTTGATGCCTTTCCTTCACTTTTGGGAGTAGGTTATATCATTGGACCACGTGTTGCTGGACAAATGCTAGGTGGAGGGTTATTAGCCTGGGTCGTTCTTATACCAGCAATTAGTTTCTTTGGAAGCACCAATACAACAGCTATTTTCCCTTCTGATGTACCAATCGGTGAATTGGACGCATGGGGAATATGGGATAACTATATCCGTTATATTGGAGCTGGTGCAGTTGCTACTGGTGGATTAATCACTTTAATTAAAACATTACCTATTCTTTTCAGTTCAGTTTTTGATACTCTTAAAGGCGTAAAAGCTAATAAAGGACAACTTAAATCTGGTTCTATACGTACTGAAAAAGACATACCAGCTAAATACGTTTGGTTGGGAACAATCATTGTTATTTTAATCATTGCTTTCACACCTATAACAGATGTAGGAATCATCGGTGCGATTGCAATTGCCATTTTTGGATTTTTATTCGTAACAGTGGCTTCAAGGGTTGTTGGAATCGTCGGAAGTTCTTCTTCCCCTGTTTCTGGAATGACTATAGCCACACTATTAATTGTAGCGATTGTTTATAAAGCTACTGGTTTTACAGGTACAACTGGAATGGTGGCCGCTTTAACCGTGGCTGCAATCATTTGTACAGCACTTGCTGTTTCAGGTGACGTTTCTCAAGATTTAAAAACAGGTTATATCGTAGGTGGAACGCCATGGAAACAACAAGTTGCTATGATGATTGGTGTTGTCGCTTCTGCTTCAGTGATTGGGTTTATCCTAGTTCTAATGGATAATGCCTATACAATGGGATCTGCAGAACTTCCTGCACCTAAAGCGGCACTTATGAAAATACTTGCTGAAGGTGTTCTTGGAGGAGACTTACCTTGGACCCTTATCTTTATCGGTGCGGCCATTGCCATCACTTTAGAGTTTTTCGGTCTAAATTCACTAGTTGTTGCAGTAGGTATTTACTTGCCAGTTCATACTAGTGCCCCAATTATGATTGGTGGATTTGTACGTTTCTTCGTTGAATACTTCGCGAAAACAAAAGAAGCACTAAAAGCACGAGTAGATAGAGGTACATTATTTGCATCTGGATTAATAGCAGGAGAATCATTAATTGGTGTGTTTATTGCAATATTGATTGCAGCAGGAGTTCAAGTTCCAGCTGCTGCGAAATTAGCAAGCAATCTGATTCCATTCTTACTATTCCTTGCTCTAGCTGGATTGCTCTGGTTCATATCTAGCAAAGGGAAAAAAGAAGATGCTTCGTAAACGCAAATCACAAAAGAGGAATCTGTTAACAATGGTTCCTCATTTGGAAAGGCGCGTCACTTTGGAACATGATTCTTCGGAAGCAACCTTTTTGATCATTCAACGGACCAATTTTGTGGAAAGAATAACGATTCGTTTTTTCAAACAGCCTTCAGTTCGCCGAATCAAGCTAGATAAATTTGGAGCATTTGCTATTCAACAAATGGAATTCCAAAGAAATGTTAATCAGATTTCTGAAGCTATGAGCGAACATTTTGGTGAGGAAGCAGAACCAGCCCTACCACGGTTAATGAAATTTTTGGAAATTCTTGAGGTTCATGATTGGATCATATGGGATGCAGATGAAGAGAAATGAAAAACAAGCTGAAGCATATTTTGATGCTTCAGCTTGTTTTTTGCTGTTTTGGAAAGTCTAGTATAGAGAAAACATATAGAATAATTATTCGAAATGATATCAAGATAGTCAGGAATTTTATTTCATTATTTCAAGTTACACCTATTTAAAAAAATGAAAAAATGAACAATAAGTATAATTATTTGTAATCTGTTTATTGTAGGTGTATTCTAGACATGTTAGGCATAAATAAAAAAAAGTAAGAACGTTATATTCATGAAAAGCAGGTGGAGAATTATGGGGAGAGTACAAGGTAAAGTAGCGTTAGTGACGGGTGGAGCATCTGGTATTGGATTATCTATATCCACATTAATGGCTAAAGAAGGCGCAAAAGTCGTGATAGCTGATTTTAATGAAGCAGGAGCTAAGGAAGCGGCAGAAAGCATTAAAAAACAAGGTGGAGAAGCTACCGGAGTATTTTTAGATGCTGGGCAGGCAGATTCGATTAAGGCTGCTGTTGACTTTACAATAGAACAATACGGAACTATTACAGTACTAGTTAATAATGTTGGCTTAACTAACTTACATAAAGATCTTGATGTCGTGAATTTAGATTTGGATGAATGGGATCGACTTATGGATGTAAACTTGAAAAGTGTACTATTAGGAAGCAGATTTGCTATTCCACACATGATTAAAGCAGGTGGAGGTTCCATTATCAATACTGCATCAATGGCTGGGTTTGCGGGCGATGCCGTACGATCAGCTTATGGCGCGTCAAAAGCAGGTGTTGTGAACCTGACTCGTTATATCGCTGCACAATATGGTAAAGATCATATTCGTTGCAATGGAGTGGCACCAGGCCTTATTTTAACTCCTGCAGCAAAGGATAATATTCCTCCAGCTGTACTCGAGATATTTGCCAAGTATAATGCATTGCCATACCACGGTGAAGCGGATGATATCGGATATACCGTGGTATTCCTTGCATCTGATGAGTCAAAATTCATTACAGGACAGACGATCCAGGTGGAAGGCGGCCACTATATGGCCAATCCAAGTATCTCCGATTTCAATGAATTTGTAGCAAAAGCACAGTCGAAATAACGATAGAGTAGATATTCATATAATAAACTTTACCCCGAATAAGCACTTTCATCATTCGGGGTTTTTAACATTAGCTAGAAGGCATCTTATGAAAATAATAATGAAAAAATACAATCCTCTACATAAACCAGGGCTTACGATTAAATTAGTTTTTTTATATAATAATCCATGAAAAATCACTATTACATTTAAGCAGGTGTGTATAAATGAAAGAAACATATTATGATGAATTGCTAAACATCAAAACAGTAGGAGAACAAAAGGAATTTAATAAGTCTTTGCATTATCATCGTTATGAGCCAACGCCATATAGCGCACTAGAACAATTATTCAAGAAGTATCAATTAAAAAGTAGTGATCGCATTGTGGATTTTGGTTGTGGTAAAGGGCGATTGAATTTCTTTATTCATTACTTATTTCAAGCTTCTGTTGTTGGAGTAGAAATGAATAGAACTTTCTATATAGAAGCTATTGAAAACCGAAATAGGTATATGAAAAAAACGAATAAAAACAAAGATAATATAGAATTTCATTGTTGTTTGGCAGAAAATTACGAGATTGATTTGCGAGACAATCGTTTTTATTTCTTTAATCCGTTTTCCGTGCAAATTTTCATGAAAATCATTAATAATATATTGCTTTCATTCGAAAAGGAACCACGGGAAATCGAATTGGTTTTATTTTATGGATCAAAAGATTATATCTTTTTCTTAGAAAATCAAACCGCTTTTGAAATGAAAGAAGAAGTAATGTTACCAGATTTATCTGAGCATAATCCTTATGAGAAATTTGTCATATATCAATTGTTATAGTAAACAAAACTCTTTTTGGAAGGTAAACTATTCATAAAAAAGTTTCAAATCGAAATGTATATTTTGCATTGAAGGAAAGGTAGTTTCTCCTTAATTATCCAAACTCCAAAAAAAACTTGTGAAATTTATCTATTTATTACTATTTTTGTAGAAAGTTCACTTAATTGTGATATTTTATATCTAGGACAGAAATCTGTTACTTTACCAGTAAAAGTGCACTTCATTGATATGAGGATGTAAACAGCGGTGATCCTGTTGGTAGCTAACCGCAGATTCTTTCTGTCACTGGTAGATAATCATTTGCGGTTTATTTTGTAAAGGGGATGATGGAGAAATGGGAAAAACAAAGAATCGGTGGCTGATTGCTGCCTCCGCAGTTGGGATTCACCTGTCGATTGGTTCTGTGTATGCTTGGAGCGTATTTACGAAACCACTCGCAAGTGAATTCGGATGGGATTTGACTGATATTAGCTTAACATTTAGTATTGCAATTTTGTTTCTTGGCCTATCCGCGGCATTTCTTGGACATTTTGTTGAAAAGTATGGTCCTAGAAAAGCTGGTATACTCTCAGCCGTTTTTTTTGGCTTAGGTATTTCGGGTGCTGGTGTAGCGATCAACATGGAATCATTGCCTTTACTTTATATTGCATATGGAG
>NZ_JBFUIB010000117.1:0-9358 GCF_056402095.1 Peribacillus sp. P4_C12 | reverse complement strand
GTATTAGCCTATACATGACCTTATGGAGTGAGTTAGAGGAAAATCGGCTCTGGTCGGAAGCTTCCTCACATTATCAATTAATGAATACAATTGGCCTTAAATTAGGCGATATCTACGAAGCACGCCTTTTGCTTGAGGGAATCGGACTGCTGAATGTGTATAAGAAATCGAAAGAAGATACGAAGGAATTTATTTACGAATTAAATTCGCCGCTGTCCCCTCAACAGTTTTTCACTGATGGTATGCTGAATATATACTTATACAAAAAAATTGGCAAAGTACAATTTAACCGGTTAAAGAGATTCTTTTGCGATGATCACATTTTAACGGATCAGTATGAAAGTGTGACAAAATCTTTTGCAGAGGTGTTTTCATCAGATCATTTGGACTCCTTATATGTAACAGATGAAGCGAAAAACGAATGGAAACCTTTGCCCGAACAGCAATATATCAATCGAGCGGATGGAGTCGAGCCATCGGGATTTGACGGCTTATTTGATTTTGACCTTTTGTTAGCCGGAATAAAATCATCAATCGTGCCGAAAAAGGCCTTTACTCCGAAAATAAAAAGTACGATTGCCAAACTTGCCTTTTTATATGGCATTGATCCGCTTGAAATGCAAAAACTAGTTATGGATGCCGTTTCATTGGATGATGAGATCGATGAGGAAATATTAAGAAAGGCGGCAAGGGACTGGTACCAAATCGAGCGACAGGCCGATATGCCTTCCCTTGTCAATCGCGTGCAGCCGATACGTGAACGAACACAAAAAGAAGAACCGAAAACGCAGGAACAAGAGCTAATCCGTCATTTGGAGACGATTTCCCCGCGCGACCGGCTAATGCAGTTGTCAGGCGGTGCAGAGCCATCCAGCGGTGATTTGAAAGTGGTAGAAGGTGTGATGATCAACCAAAAGCTAAATCCGGGGGTCGTCAATGTCTTAATTGAATATGTTATGCTCAAAACAGATATGAAATTCACAAAGGGCTATGTGGAAAAACTGGCGGGCCATTGGGCACGTCTGAAGGTGTCTACTGTCATCGAAGCGATGGAACTAGCTAAAAATGAGCACCGGAAATATCAGGATTGGGCTCAAGGAAGCAGAAACGTTGCAAAAGGCGGCCGGAAAAAGACGATTCGGGAAGAAGTGGTTCCCGAATGGCTTGAGAAAAAAGAAGAAACACAGCAGGAGCAGAAAGTGGATCAGCCTGAATTAGATGAACAGAAACGCGAGCTTCAGGAGAAATGGAAGCAGTGGAAAGCTGGAGGTGAAATGAACGATGGAAAAGATTAATAGTTCCCTTAATAAATTGGCTAATACAAACCAATTTCAGGAGCGTTATGAAAAGTTAAAACAGGAAATTTTTGAAGACGAACAGGTGCGGCTATTTTTGAATGCCAATAGTTCGACTGTTACGAAGGAAATGATTGATAAAAACTTAGGGAAGCTTTATGAATTTACTTCGCAAAGTAATAAGTGTGATAAATGTCCAAGTTTGGATGGCTGTATCAATATGATGCATGGCTATTATCCCAAACTGGTTGTTCAAGGGAAGGCCCTTAATTTGAATTATGAAATCTGTCCGCGGAAATTGGCAGAGGATGAAAAGCGAAAACGCGAAAAATTGATTCGCAGTCTTTATGTGCCAAAGGATATTTTAAAGGCTACGATTGAAGACTTTTCACAAACGGATGATGAAAACAAACGTATAGGTGTTTTAGGTAAAGCGATGTCATTCATTATGGAGTATGAGCCGGGTAAAAGACAAAAAGGATTATATATTTATGGGAAGTTCGGCGTTGGCAAGACTTATCTATTGGGGGCAATTGCCAATGAACTCGCTGAAAGGCAAATATCCTCACTAATCGTCTATGTACCGGACTACTTAAGAGAACTAAAGGGCTCGATTGGCGATAATACCGTCAATGAGAAAATTGAAATGGTTAAAACAGCACCTGTTCTTATGCTGGATGATATCGGAGCCGAGTCTATGACAAGCTGGGGACGCGATGAAGTCTTTGGGCCAATTTTGCAATTTAGGATGCTGGAAAACCTGCCTACGTTTTTCACTTCGAATTTTGACATGAATGGCCTTGAAAATCACTTAACCTTTTCACAGCGCGGTGAGAAGGAAGAAGTGAAAGCGGCCAGAGTATTGGAAAGAATTCAATATTTAGCAGAACCGGTCAAGCTTGATGGAATAAATCGGAGAAGATAGTGGAAAGTGGTCTCTTATTAGAGGTCACTTTTTTCTATTACAAGCCTTATCCTACTTCTAAACAAGTCCCTATCCCCATATACATGAAAAAAGAAGCAAGGGGGAAGGGGGGATGTCGTAGTGCAAATTTCGTTTCAAAATGATTCAGAGGCATTAAAATTACTGAATTTAGTTTCTGTCCATCCGTTAGGGGCAGAATTTCAACCATACATTCGATTTCTTCCACAACAAGGTATGTATGTGGATATGACAGAGTCAGTAGGTGATAAATGGCTAATCCTGCTCAGTGAAGTATTTCATTCTTTTTTGTTGGAAGAAAAGATGCTTCCTGTGATTGAACAAATCATAATTAGTAAATTTTTCTATAGAGAACGAGAAGAAATTGAAGCGATTACCGAAATTGCATCATCGATTATTGAAGGAGAAAGAGCTAGGTGTCAAGGGATGTTATTCAGTACGGAAAAAAAATTGATTGAGGAAGGGCTTCAAAGCATTTTGGCGGGGAAGGTGTCTTTTTCATTCGATTCTTTTACGACTTTCCGTTTAAAATCATTTCAGCATACGTTGGAAAAGTATGTGGTCAAGGCGATTGATGAATATAAGTTGGAACAGGACTATCAAAATTTTATTGCTACGCTCCGTGATTGCCTGCATGGGCAGGAATCGAAATTACCAAAGCTTCATCTTGTCAATCGAGACGGTTTTCAATTCTATGATCAGGAATTCAGCAAGCTTGACCGTCCAAAAATCAATAGTATGATTGACAGGCGGCTCCTTGCCAAAAGTTCACTTTTTCTCGATACGGTGATACTTGCCCCGCTGTTATCGATTGCTCCGGAAAACTTGTACATCTATACCGATGACAAGGAAGAAGGCCTGATTCAAACAATGGCGCGGATTTTCGAGGAGCGGGCGACTGTCCTGCCGCTTTCAGCATTTTCGAAGGCGTTTGAATAATCTTTTTTGGGGATAATGAACAAAACAGAAAATTAACCTTGATTTTCACCGTATAACAAATTATAATTTCCTACATACTATTAAAAACAAAAGTTATGATGAGGACACGGGTATTCTAGTCGCCGATTTTCAGAGAGGGGAGCCAAAAGGCTGTAAGCTTCCTATTCGCATAGATCACTTACCACCTTTAAACTTCGGCTCGGAAAGCAATTAGATTGCGACTATGAGTTGACGGGAAGCTGCCGTTACCAAGTTACAAGTGTCATTTTGCCGTGAAAAGCAAGGTGAAACGAGGGTGGAACCGCGGGTTAATGATTATGATTATTAAGCTCGTCCCTGTTTTATACAGGGGCGGGCTTTTTGTGTTGTAATTAGATTTCTCGCTCGGATGCCTATAACTGAAAACAGATTGTTCTAAAAATAAGAAGGAGTGAAACTGAATGTCTGAATTACTGAAAATATCATTTCCTGACGGAGCGGTGAAGGAGTTTGCTAAAGGTACTACTACTGAAGACATTGCTGCATCCATCAGCCCTGGTTTAAGAAAAAAATCCATTGCTGGAAAGTTCAATGGTGAATTATATGATTTGAAACGTCCAATTGAAGAAGACGGTACAATTGAAATCGTCACACAAGATGCAGCAGATGCGCTTGAAGTGCTTCGCCACAGTACAGCTCATTTGATGGCACAAGCGATCAAACGTCTTTACAAAAATGCTAAATTCGGTGTCGGCCCTGTCATCGAAGGCGGTTTTTACTACGATATGGATCTAGAGGAATCATTAACACCTGAAGATCTTCCTTTGATTGAAAAAGAAATGAAGAAAATCGTTAATGAAAACTTGGAAATTGCTCGCATCGAAGTAAGTCGTGACGAAGCCATATCTCGTTTCAAAGAAATTGGTGACGAGTATAAATTGGAATTGATCGATGCTATTCCTGCTGATCAGCAAGTAACAATCTATGAGCAAGGTGAATTCTTTGACCTTTGTCGCGGAATCCACGTTCCATCTACTGGGAAAATTAAAGAATTCAAGCTATTAAGCGTCGCCGGTGCATACTGGAGAGGCGATAGCAAAAACAAAATGCTTCAACGTATATACGGAACTGCTTTCTTTAAGAAAGAAGAACTATCCGAACACCTACGTTTCCTAGAAGAAGCTAAAGAACGTGACCACCGTAAAATCGGAAAAGAATTGAACCTGTTCATGAGCTCACAGAAAGTTGGGCAAGGTCTCCCAATGTGGTTACCAAAGGGTGCGACAATTCGCCGCACAATTGAACGATATATCGTTGACAAGGAAGAACGTTTGGGCTATGACCACGTATACACACCTGTAATGGGAAGCGTTGACCTTTATAAAACATCTGGACACTGGGATCATTACCAGGATGATATGTTCCCAGTCATGGAGATGGAAAACGAACAGATGGTCCTGCGTCCGATGAACTGTCCGCATCACATGATGGTATATAAAAACGGCATCCACAGCTACCGCGAGCTACCAATCCGGATTGCTGAGCTTGGCTTGATGCACCGCTATGAAATGTCAGGCGCTCTTTCTGGTCTACAGCGTGTACGTGGGATGACATTGAATGATGCTCACATTTTCGTCCGTCCAGATCAAATTAAAGAAGAGTTCAAACGTGTTGTGAACTTGGTTCTGGAAGTATATAAAGATTTCGATATTAAGGATTATTCATTCCGTCTGTCTTACCGTGATCCGCAGGATAAAGAAAAGTATTTTGATGATGACGCCATGTGGGAAAAAGCACAAAGCATGCTGAAAAGCGCGATGGATGAACTTGGACTAGATTATTTTGAAGCAGAAGGTGAAGCAGCATTCTACGGTCCGAAGCTTGACGTTCAAGTACGTACAGCTTTAGGAAAAGATGAAACTCTTTCAACTGTTCAACTTGATTTCTTGCTTCCTGAACGTTTTGATCTTAACTATGTCGGTGAAGACGGCAAGCAGCACCGTCCGGTCGTTATCCATCGCGGAGTTGTTTCCACAATGGAACGTTTCGTTGCCTACTTAATCGAAGAATACAAGGGGGCATTCCCAACTTGGCTGGCACCTATCCAAGCACAAGTGATTCCGGTCTCACCAGAAGTTCATTTGGATTATGCCAAAGAAGTGCAAGAAAAACTTAAAGCAGAAGGCATCCGTGTTGATTTGGATACACGTGACGAGAAAATTGGTTATAAAATCCGTGAAGCGCAAATGCAGAAAATCCCGTACATGCTGGTTGTTGGTGACAATGAAGCCCAAGAAGGCAGTGTGAACGTACGTAAATACGGTGAACAAAAATCAGAAACAGTCGCGTTTGAAGACTTTGTTTCAGCGATTAAAGCAGAAGTAAGTCGTTAACATCAAAAGAGAGACACATATTGTTGTGTCTCTCTTTTGCATAATGCATGATTAATAACAACAGCATGTGAAAGTATAGTCAACAATGAAAAGGAGTGGTCAGCATGAATAAGAAATTTTCCTATCTATTCGGGCCAACATTTCTTGTCGTCATCATCTTATTGTTACTGGATGGTTATCGACAATATGCTATTGTCCCGGTCCTGTTGTTTTGGATAGTTCTATTTGCGTGGGATGCTATTGAGAAAAAGAAAAAGAAAAAGGCAAAAGAAAACCCGTAACATTTGAAGACTCTAGTTAATAGATCCAAGATGTAATTCAGCTAATTACCCAAAAAAATATTTATATGAGGGAGTGGGGAGAAATGGAGATACGGAAGGCTACAAGGCAAGATGCGGGAAAATTGGCAGCTCTGTTCAATCATGTTGAAGATTCCGGGTTCATGTTGTACAATCCGGGTGAAAGAAAAGCAACGGAGAACAAATTGGAGAGGCAAATCGAGCAAATTGAAAATAACCCCCGCTCCATTTTCCTCGTTGCAGCAAGCGGCCACGACTTGATAGGATATCTCATATTATTGGGCAATGAACTTAGCAGAACAAAGCATTCTGCCAAAATTGTCATCGGCATATCCGAACAAGAGAGAGGAAAAGGAGTCGGAACGAAGCTGTTTCAAAAAATGGAGGAGCAGGCACTGGCATATGAAATCCGGCGCCTTGAATTGACCGTTATTGCTAACAACGAACCAGCACTTTCCCTTTATAAAAAGATGGGTTTTGTACTAGAAGGAACGAAACGGGACTCATTATTTTTCGATGAAATGTATCATGACGAATACTATTTGTCTAAATTTCTTTAAAAAAACGTATTGTCAAATAACAAAATGTCTGATAAGATTAATTCTGTTGTGAAAAACGAATAAATTAGCATTTGACAAGTCATCAGTGTTTATGATATATTTCTAAAGTGAATTGAATACGTGTTTGAGGAAAAGAAGAAGCACCCGCTTCTCACCTGGTTGACGCAAACGATGCAGTTAACAGGTCATGATTTGATTATTTGGATCTTTCTGAATTAGTCTATCAGTGTGGGTGCAGCATGCATCCACACTTTTTTATTATGATTATATCCTGTAAGCGAGTTGTGAGCGTGACCGAATTGATTCAAATATTCGTATTCGCCAATATCTTTGGAGGTGGCTAACTATTAGTAAAGACGCGATGGTAAACGAGGGCATCCGAGCCCGTGAAGTTCGTCTTATTGACCAAAACGGAGAACAACTTGGAATTAAAACGAAACTCGAAGCATTGGAAATTGCCGCTCGTGTAAATCTTGATCTAGTTTTAGTTGCTGCAAATGCAAAGCCTCCGGTAGCCCGGATTATGGACTACGGAAAACACCGCTTCGAGCAGCAAAAGAAAGACAAGGAAGCACGTAAAAATCAAAAAGTTATCAGTCTTAAAGAGGTTCGTTTGAGCCCGACGATTGAAGAACATGATTTCAATACTAAGCTTCGCAACGGTATTAAATTCCTTGAAAAAGGCGATAAAGTAAAAGCTTCTATCCGTTTCAAAGGACGTGCTATTACACATAAGGAAATTGGTCAACGTGTACTCGTTCGTTTTTCTGAAGCATGTAAAGAAGTGGCTACAATCGAGCAACATCCAAAAATGGACGGACGCAGCATGTTCATTATCTTAGCACCAAAAGCCGAAAAGTAATTGTAAAGTAATTTGTAATGAGGAGGAATACCTTATGCCTAAAATGAAAACTCACCGCGGATCTGCTAAACGTTTCAAAAAGACTGGATCCGGCAAACTTAAGCGTTCTAACGCTTACACAAGCCATTTATTTGCTAACAAATCTACTAAGCAAAAGCGTAAGCTTCGCAAAGCTAGCCTTGTAAGCAAAGGTGACTTCAAACGTATTCGTCATATGCTAGACAATATTAAATAAGTTCGATTTATCGAGTTAAATAGGAGGGAAATAACATGCCACGTGTAAAAGGCGGTACTGTTACTCGCAAACGTCGTAAAAAGGTAATAAAATTAGCTAAAGGTTACTATGGCGCGAAACATATTCTTTTCAAAGTAGCTAACCAACAAGTAATGAAGTCAGGAAACTATGCTTTCCGTGACCGTCGTCAGAAAAAACGTGATTTCCGCAAACTTTGGATTACTCGTATCAACGCTGCAGCTCGCATCAACGGTCTTTCTTATAGCCGTTTAATGCATGGCTTAAAGCTTGCTGGTATCGAAGTAAACCGCAAAATGCTTGCTGATCTTGCTGTTGCTGACGAACAAGCTTTTGCTCAATTAGCAACTGCTGCTAAACAACAATTAGACAAATAAGTCTGACTGATATCAGCCACTCTCTTTTTCAAGAGGGTGGCTTTTTACATATTTAAAGGGGGAGAGAGGAATGCAAGGAGTTTGGATCATTCTTGCCTTTATGTTTATCATTAACATCGTAGGCTTTGTCATAATGGGAGTCGACAAAAAGAGAGCACGCAATGGGAAGTATCGTATCAGCGAAAAGACACTCTGGTTTTGGGCAGTCATAGGTGGGGGAACTGGGAGCTTTCTTGGAATGAAACATTTCCATCATAAAACGAAGCATACCTCCTTTAAGTGGGGACTGCCGGTTTTGATGGTCATCCAAATAGGGTTACTTATCAAGATCTTAATTCGATAGTCATATGTAGCTCGTTTAGTGTATATGCTTGTAGAAGCAGCAAAGAGTAGCTGGGGGGAAAACATGAATGATAAACTGACACTTGTGATGAGCTACGTTCAATCCGGCAGCGTGTTTGCGCCATTAATCTTTATTACCTTTCATTTATTACGGCAATTTTTATTCATTCCTGTTATCGTGGTTTGCATGGCTGGTGGTGTTTTATTCGGTGCAGCATTAGGAACTATCTATTCCATAATCGGTTTGACGTTGTCCAGTATGGCCTTTTATTTTGTAATAGGTAAATTTCCGAAAACGAAGGATAAGCTTCTACGACTTAAAAATAAGCTGTTTGGAAACCGAAAGCTTAACAGCCGACAAATTGCGGTGCTGAGGCTTATTCCGTTTATACACTTTTATTTATTGTCGCTTTGCTTGCTGGAATCCAATAAAGGGTTGAAAAACTATTTTTATTTATCCTTCATGACGAATATCCCTGTAGCCTTCGTATATACAGTGTTTGGCCATTATATTGCAGATTTCAGCCCGACATTAATCGTCATTATTTTATTATCATTAACCTTATTGCTTTATTTATTAAGAGAAAAGCAGACGGTCGTTCCCTGGAAAGAATTTTTCCGCTCACATGATAAATAAAGGGCCTTGAGTGCAATTTCCTCAAGGCTCTTAAGTACGCAGTTGTAACACCACTCGATATGTTTTAGTTATCCAAAAATTCCTTTACAGGGCTTTTCCAATCAATCAAGGCATCCGGATATTGTTTTTTTATGGATGCTTCGATTTTTAAAAAGTCATTGCGCTTCAAACCTTTCAAATCGGCTATTTTCTTAGGCCAAATGAAGATGGAGATAACCTCGAAGGAGCGTTCCGTCGTTCCTAAATACTTTTCCCCTTCAAACATGACCCCATTGTACGTCAATAAAAAATTCTTGTGTATATTCTTTGTATCATCGAGCAGAAAGAACTTTTTCTGTTCATGTGCCAGCTCTAATTTTCGTTTTGGATTAAATAGATATTTGATAGTCGTATATATTAAGAAGATGATGAGAGCCAAAATAAAGAACCGCAATATTAACACCATGTAGCTACCTCCCTAAACAGAGTGATTCCTTTCA
>NZ_JBFUIB010000116.1:0-9499 GCF_056402095.1 Peribacillus sp. P4_C12 | reverse complement strand
ATACCCATACCACATAAGAATAAGACGTATCTGTTTCAAGCCGTGTTAAAAGATAGGTTGTAATAATAGTAATAGCAAGTCCGCTTACCGCAAGCCATCTCGCCCCAAACCGATCAAACAGCTTACCTGTGATAGGAGACATAATCCCCATTACAATACCTCCAGGCAATAGCATGAGGCCAGATTCCAAGGGAGTAAAGCCACGGATATTCTGCATATAGATTGGCATTAATATCATTCCAGAGAACATACCCATAGTCGCGATGACGTTGATAATCGTAGTTAATGTGAACATCCGATAACGAAAAATTCGAAATTCCAAAATAGGATGCCTTACTGTAAATTGCCTCCAGACAAATAACACTAAACTGATCCCGCCTACAAGGAACATTATAAGGACTTCAAAACTGTCCCATCCCTTAGTACCGCCTGTAGCAAATCCGTATAGAACTCCGCCGAATCCCATGGTGGATAGAACTACACCCATTTTATCGAGTTTGGGACGGCTAGTTTCCCCTACATTTTTAATAATAAAAATTGCAAAAAGAAAGTCTAGAAGTGCAAATGGGAAAATGACAAAAAACAGAACTCTCCAGGAATAGTTTTGTACAATCCATCCTGATAACGTTGGTCCTATGGCTGGGGCAAAATTCATCGCAACTCCAAATATACCCATCGCAAAACCCCGTCTGTTCGGAGGAAATAAAGTGAATATCACGTTTGTAATCAAAGGGAATAGAATCCCTGCACCTGCTGCTTGAACCACACGTCCGATCAATATGACGGAGAAGCTAGGTGCAATTCCACATAAAAAAGTTCCTAAAGCAAAGAGTCCCATCGAAGCAAGATATAATTGCCTTGTATTAAACCGCTCCATTAAGAAAGCTGTGATCGGGATGACAATCCCATTGACCAACAAAAAGATAGTTGTCAGCCAATTAGCTGTTGCAGCAGATATTTCAAAATGATTCATCAATTGAGGCAATGCGATATTGATTAGAGTCTGATTCAAGAAAGCGACGAGAGCACCAGCCAGCATCACCGCAAACATGGGGCCTGTACGAATTTTAGTGATTGCTGTTTTATCGAGATTCATTCTTACGGCACTTCCTTTTGGTTGAGTTATTACATATTGTTAATTCCTGTATTTTTCAAGTCTTAATATTCTAATTCGACTTTACTAAGTTAATATGCCTCTCTATAATAAAGGAAATCAACCTGTCTTTTCCAATAATACACGTCAGCTAAATTCGTTTAACCTCAATTTACGACTTTTAGATGGTGTTTTTTATCAACTCATATTGGCACTATTTAAAGTTATTTCTTTGGAGTTCCCATCTTAATAACCCTACAACCAGTCCTTAATTCGTATAATTGTATCTCTATTCTTTTGTTTACCACTATGAATGTAATCACATCAGTGAATAGATAAAAAAAGAGAAACAGCCGATAAATTTATATCGATTGTTTCTCTTCATTCCATATTTCAGCTTATTTTTGTCTGCAACCTCATCCATTACTGATGTTATTTTTTAATTAGGTCTTTTTATAAAACTTTCCACTTAATGGGGGGAAGTTCAAAATTCAAGTACCCCTTTTATGAATTAATTCCCCTGAACGATTATCTCATCAATAATACCGTATTCCTTCGCCTCATTTGCGCTTAAAAAATAATCACGATCAGTATCCTTCGCCACCTTTTCGATAGGCTGCCCAGTCCTTTCCGAGATGATCTGATTGATATGATCCTTCAGTTTCAAAATCCTTCGGGCAGAAATTTCAATTTCCGTAGCTTGCCCCCTTGCCCCTCCAAGAGGTTGATGAAGCATAATTTCACTATTCGGCAAAGCGCACCTTTTTCCTTTCGTACCCGYCAATAAAAGCATTGCCCCGAATGATGCAGCCATACCCGTACATACAGTCCGGATATCAGGTTTAATATATTGCATCGTATCATAAATAGCAAAACCGGCACTAGTCGATCCCCCAGGACTATTTATGAAGATGGTAATTTCTTTATCAGGTGCATCTGCTGCCAAGAATAACAATTGAGCAACCACACTATTGGCTAAATGATCGGTGATTTCTTCCCCAATCATGATGATTCTGTCTTTTAGAAGTCTGGAATAAATATCGTATGAGCGCTCACCCTTGCTGGACTGCTCAATTACATATGGAATGGTAGTCATATCTCTTCTTCCTCCTAACAAAATGATTGGCTATGCAGCCATTGAGAGAGTGTTTGAAGGAGTGAAGCATGCTTTGGAATGCATCGAACGATTCATCAGTTTAGGAATCATTGATTCACTGTTCAGGGATTTGAAAGATGGAATACTTCTAATGAGGATATCAGGATTTCGGGCCTTCAAAGCCTGCGTCATCAGAGACATCAGCCTCTGTTCCTCATCATCTTGCCAATCTTCCGCACAGGACAACTTACGCTCTTCAATGCCCTCTTTGTCAAAACGCTTTTTCACACGATTCAAGATGGCCTTTACAGCCGTTTCCGACGTGTTCAAATAATCTGAGATTTCTTTAGATCGATAGAGGAACCCTTCCTTTAATATGAACACCACAGCTTGTTTTGGGGTAAGGGATTTTATAATATATTCAACCGTTTCAAAGGCATTTTCCCCAATTGCCCCCTGCTGTTCGGTGTCCTTCAGATCTTCTACGGATTCTTTTTTTCTTTTACGTATCGTATCAATCCAGGAATGACGGGCTATCGTCTTCAATAAAGCCGTTGTTACCTCCGTTTTATTCCCATAGCCCTGCATTACCTTCAGTATCGTATCCTGTGCTAAATCATCGCCATCCCAATTATTTTGGGTAAGGAATCGGCAAAACCGAAGCAATTCAGGATAGACTTCACGCAAAATCATGTCGTTATCCTTTCCTTCAGAAATATCTTCTTTCAACTTATTTATCATTTTTCTCACTCCTTCAACACCCTCTATCCTATAAACGTTTCAGAAAGAGAAAAAGATATGGGGGTGAAAAATTTTTCCTTTATTTTATTCTATTCCATTTTTTCCTGTGGATTTCCTTTCATACTAAAAACCTGTTTGGTTATGACCCAAACAAGCTAATCTCAGTGTTCTGTATACAGCAAATAGACTTTACTAGGGCTTCCCCTTTGTGCACCGGGTTCCGGGTTCGTCACCAATAATTTAATCGAGGCACACCCGATGTAAACAAATAGTTAAAAGTTTACTTTCAAAACGGTAATTTTTTTGACTTCTTGCCTGATCAAGTGTTATTCTTTAACCATCAGATAAAAGTATACATTCAAATCATTGATTCTACTAGCAAGATGAAAGAGCTGATGCAAAATGGCGAAAGAACATTTAATTGACGTTCAACCAATCAGATCATTGGAAAAATTAGATGATATGAAATGGTCATTGAAAAGACATTGTAGTGAACGAGATTACATATTGTTCCTTTTAGGAATAAATACTGGCTTACGTGTGTCTGATCTATTATCGTTGAAGGTAAAGGATATTAAAGGCAAGATGAAAATTATCATTAAGGAAGGCAAGACAAAGAAGCCTAGAACAATACAGCTTAACAATGTATTTAATGAGTTAGCAACTTATATAGATACCATTGATAGCGAATGGCTATTCCCTTCACGCAAAGGTGATAAGCCGATAAGCAAGATACAAGCATACAGACAGCTTAATAAAGCCGCAGATATGGTAGACATTGAAAGTGTAGGAACTCATACCATGCGGAAAACATTCGGATACTGGTACTATAAACAGAGTAAAGACGTGGCTAAATTACAAATGATTCTTAACCATTCACACCCTGAAATAACTTTGAAGTACATAGGAATTGCTGATGAAGAAATAGAGGACAGCTTAAATGGCTTTGTACTATAGGAGGACGGATTAAATGACACTAACTGAATACAATGCAAAGTACGAATATATCATTCGCAGTAATATTTCTGACAGACAAAAGGCACTGAAATTAGCTGATTTAATGACCGATATGGAAGGACATCTAAATGAGGCGGGGGAACATCAGAATAAAGAGGCAAATGCTTTGTATAGAAAAGTATCCCTTCTATCCAACTTGTTATAATCGAGCTTAAGACCTTGCCTTATGTGCAGAGGTCCTTTTTTTTGCTTTGAAAGTAACGATTACAATGGCAGCTTGAAGTAAATGCTTTGTTTCTGTAAGGCTTTGGAGTGAACCTCATTTACTAATGCCACTGCACTAATCGCACCTGGCAGGCCTTCCTCTTGTAAGACCATACATGTCATCAGGTTCATTTTGATAAATACGGACAACCTTGTTTACATATTAAACATACTTAAGGAATACTTTTTCGCCATCATTTCCAAGATCTTTATCCCGGCAACACTGTTCCCCTTCTCATCAAGCGCAGCGCCATAAATTCCAATCCCACATTTTCCGGGGACGGCCCCCATGATTCCCCCTGACACACCGCTTTTAGCCGGAATACCAACATTAATGGCAAATTCACCTGATGCGTTATACATGCCGCAGGTAACCATGAATGTCTTGCAAATACGGGCAATGTCCCCGGGGATGATTTGCTTTCCCGTCAACAGATCTTTCCCATTCATGGCCAGCACACAGCCGATCCTCGCCAAATCCTGACTGTCCATTTCAATGGCACACTGCTTCGAATACAATTCGATTAAGTTCTCCACATCCTCATTTATTACATTATGCTGCTTTAAAAAATAGCTTAACGACCTATTTAAGTCTGCTGTATTGTACTCTGAACGTGCAACATCTTCATTAAAACCAATAGTAGGATTTTGCGTCAATTCCCGGATAAAATGTAAAATACGATTGAATCGCTCATTTACACTGTCACCTGCAACCATGTGGGTCACAGTCAATGCTCCTGCATTGATCATCGGGTTTAACGGCTTGGATGCCTTGTTTGTCTCTAACTTGGCAATCGAATTAAAAGGGTCACCGGTGGGTTCTTTTCCTACATAGGAAAAGACATATTCCTCACCTTTTTCCATTAATACCAGAGCAAGTGTCAAAACTTTTGATATGCTTTGCAGAGTCACTTTACCACTTACATCCCCCGCACAATACCTTTTACCGTCAGGATAGTAAATAGCCACAGATAAGCCCTCAGGATTCGCCTTTTCAAGAGCCGGTATATAGTCCGCCACTTTTCCCTTATTTGTATATTTTTTTGCCTGATCAACCAGTTGCTGTAATTCTTCATTGGACCTGCATTGACATCCCATATTGTTCACAATTTGCCGCCCCTTTGAAAATTTGTCATGTGAAGTGTTGTTAGATAGTGGTCTTATTATTTATTACCATATTTCATAGTTATTATTTGCAAAACTAGGAAGCAGATAATAAAAGAAGTAAAGTTACAGGAGCTACTATCTTCATTGTGGGAGGAGGCTATTCACTCTCTTTGCATTGCTTCTGATATAGAGGAACGGTTACATAGTTCCGATTGACTTATAGTGACAAAGGAGAGGAGCGTAGAGGGCTATGTAATCTCAAAAACCACTTTTTCATTTTCTATTTATTTTATTAATCAAGCCTTCTCAGACAACTCCTCTTTCTCTTGGTCTTGTCTTATTGAATATCCGTTTAATTTCTCACTCAAAAGCCAGCTCCAGAGCGAATCTCCAAAGAGTATTCTACCAGTTGCCCCTCCAAGGAGGCTTCTTTATAAGTGTTCCTGTTCCATTACTACCTTACTAGGTTGCCTTGATAATGGGAAATCCAGAGTGAACAAGGGAGGAAAAGCTCTTTTGACTCTTCACGTTTGCTGGAACTAATATTACATACTTAAAATGGTGTGGCTTTCAGTTTAAAGTCGGGTCTCAATTTTCTTTCATGTTCTTAACCGTAGGAGCTAACTAAATTTCCATTTTCTTTAATTACATTAATTTATTAGCATTTTATCTAACTCACGGACTCTATCATATGACTTCAATAGTTGTTCAGGTATTAATGTTCTCCCATAATCCCAAGCATTAGTTTCTATTTCAGATTTTAGCTTTTCTTTTTCTTCTTCGTGACCATACATTATAATCCTTAAATCATGTTTGTTTTTCTTAAAATCTAAATAATAACCAATAATACGATAAAGAATAATTTTAACAAAGTCTTCCTCTGTCTCTTTAATTCTAACTTTTCCTTTATAACCGTTAACTTGAAGATAATTAAACTTTATAGTATTGGTCGATACGTTATAACTCATAGGTGCACTTAGATTATTGTCAAATTCACAAATAATATCCAAATTGTGCTCATTTAATGTGTTATTAATTATCTTTTCGATATCGCTTATATAAAGCATTTAGCTATCACTTCCCTTTTAAAGACTTACTTCATTATAGTATTAGCTTAAGTAATTCTTCCTTTATCAATATAATAAACTGTTTAGATATTAAAATCATACAGTTAAAAAACAAAGGAAATATTTACTATCTAATAATAAAGTGGTGTGTAAGTCCTACGAGAAAATTGTGAATAAGACCCCCTAAAAGGGAAGAGATTGCTTTTAATTACTCTTCCATACTTTCCTCCTTCTATTTATTTCAATTTGAAACTTTCTATCATTGGTTGTATTTCTTCTTGATATTCTTCCACCATCATTTCAAGTGAAAGCATTGTAAATCGGTTCTTTGCCTTTGGCAAAGGCGTCTATCGACATTTTCTAGTTACTCAATTTGAGTACAGATGTACATTCATCTGGTGAGTAAAAATGCTCAATAGATAAAGATTGACAACATTTTTATGGTGACTCATACTTGTAGTGATTAATATAACAGAATATTAAGAATATTGGAGGGGTAATTATGAATAAGATTTTCGTTCCTAACGCAATCGCTACTTTAACAAGACTTTTCTACAGTTCAACTACACTGAATGAGTATTTAGCGATGCGAACCGCTCAATTCTACATCGAAGACCTGAAGTTACTAAAAGACGTGGAAGCTGTTGCCTTGGCAATTGAAGATCAAAATGCTTTCGCTCTAATGTCTAAATTTAAATTATTTGATTATAAGGCTGCTGAAGAAATTGAAATAGCACTATCCGCTTCTGGCTATACGGAAGCAGAACTCAATGCTATGAATATAGAAATCTGAAATCATCGGGCCACTACCATTAACTGGTTCTAATATCTTTTTAGGGTACGAATAGTTTTCGTAACCTCTTGTTCCGCTAGTTCACTGAGCCTCTCAAATTGACCGCTATAATGTAGCAGTGTAAATCTGAATGAAGTAATTGTTCATGCAGGTCAAGAAGGCACTATATGCAATGTATAAGGTGGATAAAAAGCTGATGTGAGTAATATACGCCTCAGGCCCTAACGTTAAAAAGCTAGAAACTCTAATAAAGTTACCCGCGTTGAAAATAGCCTGTAATTATTACAATGATATGTAGGTGCCTCGGTAGCCACGAGGTACCTGCATATTTAATATGCACGTAAAATCCCCAAGAATATTTAAAATAATGTTGAAATGGAGGTGAATACACCGTCATGACCGAATATTATATTATGGAGAAGGTCGGCCCAAAGAAGTTTGTACTCAAAGAAGTTTTAAACTTCCACCGAATGTATAGAACTGCATCTCAAATCAAGCATCAACTCTACAAATTTACCGATTTAACCCAAATGTTAATAGCATAGAAATGAAGGTGAATAAGCTTTCACCCGGATGCACAATTGATGGAAAGTAGGAGAAGCCATGGAGAAATCGAAGAGTTTACAAGAAATCTATAATGCCAACCGACCAGAAAATAATGAGCTTTTCCGAGCGATACAACAACATCTTCAAATGAAGCATCCAGAAAAGCGAATGACAGCTATGAGAACCTTGCAAATAATTGTTGCCGATAGTGTTTCATCTGGAGAGCTGCGTAACGTGGAAAGTCGGCTTTTATACAGTTGAGTTGATACGAAAAAATTTCTTATCAACTAATCCAGTCCTGTGAGTTATGCAGTTCTGAAATTACCGAATACAGAAAGGAATAATCCCACCATTGAAAAAATTTTTAAACAAAATCAAAATAGCTGGCTCCATTTTGACCATCATACTCATGATTTTCACTTTCGGAATTATACTTTTCAACAAAGCTTTCACAGAGCCAGAAGTAGATATGAAGTATTACAAGATGGGGCATGTCGAACACAGGCCAAATATTTGGGAGGGCATGAGTAAAGAAGAATACCAAAAAATAAAATATTTAGAGGAACAGAAAACATTCAATTATGATCTTTACGAACCAGAGCTGCTTGACGCAGAAGGAAATCCGATTATTGAAGAAAATGTTGAATACTAAAAAAGATGTGACCGATTTGGACACATCTTTTTTGTTTACTTATAAATGCAATGCTCCGAAATTAGGCTTCGTTTTCTCAGTGGTAGAAATCCATTCTCCTAATTCATCGAAATATTTTTGAACTTCTTCTTTAGTTTTGGTTTCTGAAGCATCCCAAATATCTGATAAGAAATATCCTAAATCATTTGGATATGAAATTGATTCTCCGCCAAATGCTTTTTCAATAGCAGGACTGCCGTGTTTATCACCTTCGTCACCATGAATTTTCATAGTAATAACAGTCCATCCATTTTCTTTTTTTATAAGAGTGTAATTGTCATAATGGCCCCAACGATTGCTATGAACACGTAATTTAAAATCTTCACCGATATTATTCACATTTTCCCCTCTCTCCCCATAATATTACAATTGTATTTTACCACCAGAACGCAGTAAATGACGAACTTCACGGTATTTAATATCAGCAATTTAATATCCTTTTCTATCATTGTTACCAATGGTCGTTTAATCGTATTAAATTGTTCTCGATAATATTTCAAAGTATGAGGACGAAGATTCCTTAATTGGCAGTCTTCAAAGAATAATTTAAACATCAGATTTAACGTAAGTAGTTTTGTAACAATTCTTAATTCATCTTCCGATAGTAAATTTCTTCCTTTACTCATCGCACACTACCCCGCACAATATTTGTACATATTCTGTAGTGTGTGATACACACAAAAAAGCTTCACACAATTAAGTGTGAAGCTTGAAGTAATAGCTTTTCTTCGCTATTGGTGATACCGGTGGCCAGGGTCGAACCGGCACTCCAGATGAACACGATTTTGAGTCCTAAGATATTCCATAAAAGCTATATTTTCAGCATTATCAACGTTTTGTTAAAAAAAACCATTTTTATAGTAATACGATTACTGTTAATTATGCCTTTACTTGGTATACTCGTCAAGGTTCAAAATCTTTTCTTGTTAAATTTTGCTAGCCCTAATTGTTTATATTGATTGATAAGTAGTGCTTCATATCTTCTAGCATTTTCCTCTTGTTCAAACTCAGCTACAAATTGATATTCAAGAATTCCATTTTTCATTAGTGTTTTATGTTCCAAGTTTCTTCTATGTCCGAATTAATTTTATATACATAATCCTTTGTAATTCGACATACTTCAATGCAATCCTCTATTAATATA
>NZ_JBFUIB010000115.1:0-9520 GCF_056402095.1 Peribacillus sp. P4_C12 | reverse complement strand
CTATTTTAATCCAAGCTATGGAATTGTTACTGAAGAATTAGTGAATCAAGTTCACTCTCTTGATATGAAAATTGGATCATGGACAGTACGTAGTCAAGAGGCAGCAGATTTCCTATTAGATATGGGAGTTGACGCAATTATTACGGATTATCCAGATTATGTAGATCCAAGAAAATAATACTTTTGTATAATTATTAGAAAAAAGGTCGATTTCTACAGGAGATTGATCTTTTTTTTTGTTGAAACCCTCTTAACGTTGGAAATCCCATTTTCCGGACGTAAATTAGCATTTAAGAACAAGGCGAAGGGTGAACCTTCGCCTTTTTTTAGTTTAACTAAAAAGGTTGGTAAGCAAAAAACATGATTGTACACCTATGTGGTTTACTGGGGGAATCGAACCCCCAGTAAACCAACGGTATCACTGCTTCGCATTGATACCGATAAAAATAATTTTATGGTATCGTGGTAACAACTTATGTAATAGCCCAACATCTTTGAAAAAGTAATAAGGAAGTTCACCAAAAATCTTCTTTCTTTATATTAGACTCAAATTCCCTTAATACCTTAATAAGTTTATATGCAGTAGTTGGTTTCGGCGTTCAAGAATGGTCCGATGTTAAAAGACTTATTAAGCTTTGGCTGGTTTTGCTTTTCTTTGCTAACCATTCCTGCTTAATATCGTAAACCTCTAAAAAATCTCCAAACTCAGTTTTCACTTTAGTTTCTTCTTTTAGCCAACCAAACATCATTATGTTTCACCTCTCCCTATCCATTTCGGAAATTTTTTTTTATCCTATGAACAGAGATGGAGACTATTGTGTCATTTTCCTAATTAGAGCATAAGGTATATAACCCATTTAATTAATTTCCTCCTTAAAAACAATTAAGGAGATGTCTTATGTCAGGTTGTGAATCAAGGTGTGACGACGGTTTTGGATTTGGTGGAGGTTTCGCCTTTATAGTCGTCTTGTTTATACTCTTAATCATTGTTGGAGCTAGCTTTGTTGGTGCCGGCGGTTACGGCGGCGGTTACGGCGGCGGTTACGGCGGCGGTTACGGCGGCGGTTACGGCGGCGGTTACGGCGGCGGTTACGGCGGCGGTTACGGCGGCGGTTACGGATATGGCGCCTGTTGTTAAAGATAGTATGAAAAAGCCGACCTTTATTGGTCGGCTTCTTCAAATTTGATTCCTATTTCTGGGGAATGATAGCTATTTTGAGGACCCTACTTATGGTCCAAACGACAAAGCGCGAAAAACTATGATAATACATTCTATGAAAAATAGAGCCCCGAATTTCCTACGCTTAGAATCTTCAAGGATCTCATATCTTATAGACTAACGCACCCTTTAAGAATCTTAGAAGATTATCATAGACACGCACCATTTTTTCAATATCCATCCAATAAAAAAAGCCAATCCCTTATCTATTAGGGGATTGGCTCTTTCTAATGCCTTTGATAGACTAGTTCAATTCTTTAGTTTTATAGCTGAGCAGAAAGAGTTTTTTCATTTTCTCTCTTTTTCTCTTTTTCTTTTAAAACATAGCTCAGTAAATCCAATGAAATACGGGCAGCTACTTGTCCAGTCATGCCAGTAGGATCATAAGGAGGAGCAACTTCAACTAAATCAAAACCAATTACTTCACCCCTTTTTGCAATTCCCTCCAGCAACTCATTCACTTCATCATAAAGCAGACCACCAGGAGATGGGGTTCCCGTTCCAGGCGCTATGGAGGGATCTATACCATCAATATCAATAGTTACATAATATTTTTCACCTGCCGGAATATGTTCTAACACTTGCTCTAGACCCACTTTTCTCATTTGGCGTGGTGATAAAATGACACTTCCATATTCTCTTGCAGCATCAACATCCTCTTTTTTGCTGCTGCTAATACCGCGGATCCCAAACTGGAATATTTTCTGTACATGTTCCATCTCGGACAAACGGCGAATACAGCTTCCGTGGCCATAACGTTGTCCTGAGCGATGATCTGCCCAGTCTAAATGGGCATCTATTTGAATCACATGAAATGGACCCAAATCTTCCAATCCCTTACCAATTGCTGCTGTGATGGAATGATCGCCTCCTAATATGACTGGCATCGCACCTTTAGAAACAATTTTTCGAATCGCCTCTTCAGTATTTTCATGGCTTTGCATAAAATCCCCATGAACCATGTCAACATCGCCACAATCCACAACTTTCCAATCCGGGCCAAGATACATGATATCGTTTTCAATATCATAGGCACCATCGAGTCCGAAGCTGTACAATGTAGAACCTTCACGAATTCCTCTTGGACCCATTCTTGCTCCAGATTTCCATTGTGTACCCATATCATTAGGTACTCCAATTACCGCTACATCGGCATCCAATTGATCAAGATCCGGGCATACTGGATATTTTCCAAAAGTGCAGATTCCAGTAAATGGAAGGTTTAAAATTTGTTTTTCATCACGCTTTACCATCATTTTTTCCTCCTTTTAATCACCAATTTTATCAAATTATTAATGCAAGTTTTGTACCAATTAATTTATTATTGAAATAGTAACAGAAAAGATTAAGTATTTGCTTCTATATGGCACCACCTGGTAGACTTTTGAAATATCAATCTATCAAAAAGTTAATCTTGTTGAATAACGAGGTTTTTATCTACTTGGATGGCTTGTAAGGGCTTCTCTTTACCTTCATCCGGTTGAATGGTTTTGGATACGACAATCAATGCTAGAATTGCAAAAACTAAATTGACTAAAATCCCGATTGTAGCAGCAACGTGAATACTGCCTATAGCCACTAATACACCATACACTGCTGTCGAAATGGCAATTCCAAAAGAGTATCCCAATGAGCTTGCCATCTTATAAATTCCGGAAGCTACGCCCACTTTGTCATCAGCAATATTCACGACAGCTACATCTATCGAAGGCGTTGCATACATTCCAAGGCCAATCCCGGAAATTAAAAAGCCTGCAAATACGACAATGATATAAATTAAATCCGGTAAAAACGTCATAGCTGTCATACTCATACCTAACGTGGCTATGAAAATTGCTAAAAGCATTGGCTTTCTTGCACCCATTTTTTGAAGCATTTTCTCCCCAACCCGAATCATCACAAGTACTGCAATGACGTTACCTATGGTGAGTAACCCTGTTTGAAAAGGGGTAAATCCCCTTGCCAATTGAATATACGTATTTGCGACAACGACAGTGGCTGCAATTCCATTTTGCAAGAAGTTTGATACAACAGCTCCCGTATATGCTTTTGTTTTGAAGAGGGAAAATTCAATAAATTGATTCTTCTTTTTCCGTTCAACAGCAAAGAAAATTACTATTGTTGCCAATGCACCACCAATAAGACCGAGTGTTAACGGACTTGTCCATCCAAAATCTTGACCGCGTGTCACAATCATATTTATCATCAACATCATGATGATAAAAAGAAAAAAACCGGTAAAATCAAATTTCACTTTACTCTGCTCATCTGCTTTGCTCTCTTGAATGTTCTTTAGTAATAACATCGATAATAGAGCAATGCCGATGGAAACTACAAAAATCCATCTCCATCCCATATACGTGGCAATGGCACCGCCAACTAATGTGGTTAAACCACCACCACCCCATGATCCGAAGGACCAATAACTAAGAGCACGCTGTCTGTCTTTACCGTCAAAGGCTCCTTTAACAAGTGCAATAGTTGCTGGCATAATACAAGCAGCTGAAATCCCTTGAACCATACGGCCAATAATTAATAATGTTGCGCTTTGTGAAAAAATAATCAACAAACAGCCGATAATACTCAAAATCAATCCAATATAGGTTAACTTCTTACGCCCTGCCCGATCAGAAATACCACCAGCTGCAACAATAAAAAGACCAGAAAATAGTGAAGTTAAACTCGTAGCAATATTTAACGTTCCCAATGAAACCCCTAAATCTTTTTGGATTGCCGGGATAATATTAATCATGGATTGTGCAAACAGCCAAAATGTAAGGACAGCGAGAACTATACCGACAATAAATTTATTCGTGCCTTGATTTTTTCCCTCCATCATATTCCTCCTTTATAGAAATCCATTTCGTTGGAGAGTCCATAAGATACCAAAACATAGTACTCAAAAACTTATAAATTAAAACGCTTTCATTTCCTTTTAAAAGATTCCCTATTACTTACATTAAGCAGGGAAATTACTTATTAAAAATTCTGCTACTTTGTTTGATTATTTTTCCAGTCCAACATTATGTCCATTTCCTTCATCTTGACAGCCATTAATTTGCCGTTGTCTTTGATTTATTTCAATTTCATCTACATTGGAACCATTCCACCTTTTTGTTTTTTTAACTTCGCTTTAATTATTTGCAATTTTCATACCAATTTAAAAATTCTAACAAAACAAACAGTGTTAGTCATAATTAACTATTGTCATGTCTTTAATTTATTTCAATTTCATTTACATTGGACCCATTCTACCTCTTTATTTTTTAACTTCGCTTTAATTATCCTCAAGGTTACTACCAATATAAAATTCAAAAAAATGGACTATAGTCAAAATTGACTATAGTCCATTAATATATTTTTGTATTTTTCGGTTTGCGGTTGATTGACTAATCCCCAATTTTTTACTCAATTTAATGCTACTGGGATATTTCTTGAACAATTGTACAATAAACTCTTTTTCTACACTTTCTAAGTATTCATTCAAAGTCATATCTTGCTTATCCTTTTTGGATGACTCTCCGTTTATTATATCCTCAACGATCTCAAGGTCGATTTCTTTGGACTCGGTCGTAACAATTACCTTCTCAATAAAGTTACGCAATTCCCTAACATTTCCCGGCCATTCCTGCTGGCTGAGCCAGGCAACCATTCTCGGCGTAAAATACTTATCCATTCCGTACTTTGTATTGAATTCTTCTGTTATTTCATAAATTAGGGGAATCATTTCCTCCCTACGCTCTCTTAGGGGCGGAATCGTCAATTTAACTACGTTAATGCGATAATATAGATCTTCTCTAAATTGTTTTTTATGAATCATTTCTTCCAAGTTTTGATTGGTTGCACAAATAATTCTGCATTTCATCTCAATTTTTTTGCTTCCGCCGACTCTCATAAATGATTGGTTTTGTAAAACGGATAATAATTTTACTTGAAGATTCATTGGAAGTTCACCAATTTCATCTAGTAAAAGGGTTCCTCCGCCGGCACTTTCAAAATATCCTTTCTTTCCTCCCTTTTTTGCACCTGTAAAAGCCCCATCTTCATAACCAAATAATTCAGATTCAATTAGGGATTCAGGTATAGCACCACAGTTTATTTCAATGAACGGTTCCTTTCTTCTTGGTGAAATTTGGTGAATCATATGTGCCAGGTGATTTTTTCCGATCCCTGACTCCCCTTCCAACAATATTGTAATGCCTAAACTTGCCACTTTTGATACTACGTCAAGTACCTTTTCCATTTTGCTATTTTTTAAGAAAAAAGGCCTGGTTGTTTGTTTTTTCAGCTCTGCTATTTCTTCCCTGTAATGTTGTATGGCTTTTGCCACTTGTTCATTTTCTTTTTTGAGATATTCAAATTCCGTAATATCTCTGGAAAAACTTACTACTCCGATCATTTTATTTGTCTCATCAAAAATTGGATACCCCGAGATAATCAGTTTTCTTTTGTTCTTTGTTTCTTGAATAAGAGTTTCTTCTTTTTTACTTTTTAACACATTTACAATAGCAGATGGGGAAAAAACACCTTCTTTTTCTAAATGAAAAACATTCTGACCTAACATTTTCTCATGTGGAATTCCAAATAATTTTTCTGTAGTTTTTCCAGTATAGATAATATTTCCATTGGTATCGGTAATAAAAATTTCATCAAAAGAATCCTCTAATATTTGTTTTAAAAGAATGTAAGCATGTTCCTTCAGATCCATACCGAACCCTCCTAGTCATTATTGATTATATAGTATTCAAAAATGACTAATATTTCAAACTATTTTTTATTTTCATGCCGATAAGAACGATTATGTGAACTAGCGTTTTTTCGTTAGTTGAAGAAGAAAAATCAAAAGCATTGTTTAACAGAGTCTATTTTAAAGAAGTAACAATCAAAAAAGTTCGTAAAAGACGTTAAGGAATCAACTTTTTTTTCTTCTTCTTAATGAACTAAAGCACCCGATAGTTCCATAAGGAAAAAACTCCCTTAAATACAGTTCCGATATTAAGCTACGCACCCGTTAGCTTAATAAGAAAAAAACACCTTAGTTGGCATTTTTCGGCACAGTAAATATACTGGTTTATGAACTTTCAATGGAGATTTTCTTCATTAATCGTTTTAATTTATCTTCTGTAGCTGTTCCCTCTACTGGTGTATAGATACTACACCTTAAGTCCATGTCCCCCTGGACTTGGAGAGAAGTTAAATTAAACAGCATCTTTCCGGCTTTAGCATGTCTAAATTCAATCATCATTTCTGGAGCTTTACTCACTTGACTTTCTTGCCATAAAGATTGAAACTCTGGGTGAGAATTACTCATTTCTTTTATAAATAGGTTATACCATTCATCACCTAAGAAGTGACCATAATAGGCACGAAAAATGGAAAGAAATCCTTTAACAAAATGCTCCCAATTCACAGCTAATGCTTTTAATTCTTTTCTTGTAAATACTAGATGGATCAAATTTCGTTGGTCATCTGGGAGTTGTTCAAAATCTAAAAATACATGAGCAGCAGCATTGTTCCAGCCTACAATATGACAATGTCGATCTGTAATGATAGTAGGGCAATACGTTAACTCAGCTAAAATTCTTTCCAAAGAAGGACTAAGTTTTGGCTGATCCTTCTTTCGATGAATAATGGATGATTTCACTTCTAAAGCTAAATCATATAGATACTCTCGTTCATCATTATTTAATTGTAGAGCTGTAGATATGCAATCCAATACGCTTGTAGAGACCTTTATATCCCGACCTTGCTCTAGCCACGTATACCAAGTAGTACTAACTCCCGCCAAATGTGCAACTTCTTCTCTTCGTAAGCCAGGTGTTCTTCTCCGTGTACCAGCAGGTATACCTATAGATTCAGGCTTTATTTGGGATCGCTTCGTTTTCAAAAATGAAGACAAAGCTTCAAGTCTGGTTTTATCATTCATTTCTAAAACCTCCATCATAACAATTTAACCTAGTAGTTATTATACCAGGATAAACACTCACTTGTAATAGGATAACCCCGAAGTATAATACAAGTATACTATTCATTTGGAGTGATGAAAAATGGAAAGAGTCGTTATTACCGGAATGGGAGTAGTCTCTCCTATTGGAAACAACGTAGAAAAATTTTGGAGAAATCTGACTGAAGGGAAGTCGGGCATTTCCTCTATTGATACATTTGACGTAAGCAATCATAAGGCAAAAATTGCAGGAATTATTCGTGATTTTAATGCAGATGATACTTTAGGAAAAAATGAAGCACGACGTCTAGATCGCTTTTCTCAATTTGCTTTGGCTGCTGCTGAACAAGCTTGGACTGATTCTAATTTAGATATTGATGATATCAATCTAGAAAGACTTGGCGTATATGTTGGTTCGGGGATAGGGGGAATTGAAACATTGATTGATAATGTGGATACTCTTCGAGAGAAAGGTCCAAGAAGAGTTAGTCCAACCCTGGTACCAGCCATGATTTCAAATGCTGCCGCAGCCCAAATTAGTATCAAGTGGAACGCAATGGGACCTACTATGTCACCTGTTTCTGCTTGTGCGATCGGAAATACAGCTATTGGTGAAGCATTCAGACTTATTCGCTTTGGAGAAGCTGATGCCGTTTTTGCAGGAGGAGCAGAGGCAGCTATAACAGATTTATCTTTAGCTAGTTTTGGTAATGCTACAGCATTATCAACGAGAAACGATAATCCAACTAAAGCTAGCCGTCCTTTTGATGTAAATCGAGATGGATTTGTCATGTCAGAAGGAGCAGGAATTTTAATCTTGGAATCTTTGTCTCACGCTTTACGTAGAGATGCAAAAATTTATGCAGAAGTCATTGGGTATGGTGCGAGTTCTGATGCCTATCATATGGTAGCTACACACCCAGAAGGTAAAGGAGCCTATCTTGCAATGAAAATGGCTTTGAAAAATGCAAAAATTTCTCCTGAAGAGATTGATATTATTAGCGCTCATGCAACAAGTACAGAAGTGGGAGATCGATCTGAGACACTGGCAATTAAAAAACTATTTGAATCAAAAGCTTATCAAATCCCAATAACAGCTAATAAATCTATGCTTGGTCACATGTTAGGAGCAGCTGGAGGCGTGGAAGCAATTGCTTTGGCAAAAAGTTTAAAGGAAGGAATTATTCCTCCAACCATCAACTTAGAAAAGCCTGATTCATTATGTGATTTAGATTATGTACCAGGTGTTGCTCGTAAAGTGGAAATAAGTACTGGTCTATCCAATTCATTTGGTTTTGGAGGTCATAATGCAGCTATCGTTTTAAAAAAATACGAGTGAATTAACTTTCGCTCGTATTTTTTAAATTAAAATAAAAGATCCTCAAGAGTACCTTTAGTTAGTTACCATAATGAGTCTTATAGAATTAAATACGAAAAAGCCCTTTTTTCTTCTCTTAAGGGCTTTTTTCTTGTTCATAAAAGTGTACTTTTACGAATGGCAGCAACAATGCTATACCGTCCATTTCGGAATTTTATACGTTAAGAGAATCCAACCTGAAAAGTAGTCGATCTCCTCGACGTTAAGGAATCGACTTTTTTTACTTCCTCTTATAGAACTAAAGCACTTGTTAGCTCAATAGTTATTTCTCCCAAAGCTCGATCAGTCGACCTTCAGGATCTTCWATCCAAATAAACTTTCCAAATTCACTAATCTCTTYTTTCTTTGCAAGRGGTACACCAATMTGTTCAAGATGCTTAATAGTCTCGTTTAGATTATGTACTTGGAAATTTAACATCACTTGTTGTTCTGTTGGAAAATAACTGTCATCATCGGTAAAGAAAGAAAAGATGGTCTCATTTCCTGATTGGGGCTTTATCACAGTCCCGTTCCAATTATCTATTTCAAGCTTCAACACTTCACTGTACCATTTTTTCACAACTTCAAGATTTTTAGTTCTCCAAAATATTCCTCCGAAACCTTTTATCATCGTATCTAGCTCCTATCTGTCATCAAAATTTTTATCTATCTGATTACTTTATATATTCGAGATTTAAATTCAAGTTCCTTTTTCAACTATACTGCCCCGTAAGTTCATTAAGAAAAAGAGCTGCCGAAGCAACTCCCTTATTGAAGTAAAGCACCCGTTAGCATTCCTGTAGATCGTTAAATATCAGGTTTGAAAAAAATAGAGCCCCTCAGTAAGATACGAGTATAGATCCCAATCTAACTCAAAGTCTTAAGGAGGAAGCCCTACTATGAATTTTAAAATGCAAAACAAACAAAATCAACTAATTGAAAGAATTACGGATCAACATCTAGTTGTTGGTGTGGATATCGCCCAACACGTACACGTGGC